>JAQWOT010000001.1 GCA_029245725.1 SAR324 cluster bacterium
CTGACACCTGGATTCGATTTTCAAGACCACGGAGAGTGTAGAAGGGAACACCGTTTTGATCATACAAAACGGTGTTAGAGGGAGAGCGGGCGATGGCAGTTTCAAACTCGGCTACAAACTCCTTGGCCATAGGAACCAAGATCGTATATGCCGCACCCAGTGCGCCAAGAGGTAATCCGATTAGCAGGATTCCCCAGAACAGCCATCGCATACAATTCTACTAGTCTCTGGAAAGTCCCAGAATGCTCAATAGCGCAGTAAAGAGGTTCAGGATGTCTAGGTAGAGAGCCAACGTTGCGGAGATGTACTCATCTGTCGCGTAGTTACGCATGATGTTTGATGTGTCGTACAAGATGAATCCACTAAAAAGGATCACCCCGACACCTGACATCATAAAGTGCATCATTGGGCTCTGGAACAAGAACATGTTCAACAAGCTACCAATCACGATCGTGATCAATCCAACCATGAGGAATCCAGACATAAAGCTGAAATCCTTCTTGGAGAAGACCACGTACATCGTCAAACCACCGAAGGTGATCGCAGTCAGCGCAAAAGCCTGGGTGGCGATACTCGGTCCAACTGCATAAAGCAATGGCCCAAGTGTTAGGCCCGAAACTGTGGTGAAACTGAACAGGGCAATCATGTTCAGCCCAGGCTTGTGACGGGCAAACTGAGCAAAAAAGATCAGGCCAATCATCAGAACGAATAAAATCATTCTGTTGGAGGCGACAATTGGTAACAAGGGGCCAGTTCCTAAATATGCACCAATAGCGGCTGTCACCATGGATGCGGCCAACAAGGTGTATACCTTCTTGATGAATACCAGCCTATCTTCGAGGGAAACGGATTCAACCGTGACCCGACCGAAACTGGCTTCCTGAGCAGTGTTAAAGTTCAGCATCAGTTTCCTTTGGCAAGGAGTAGTGAAAAAATAGGGGGGAACCCCCATTGAGATCTAACTCAAAATCTAGCGTATTTTCATTTGCTTGACAACCAAATCCGGTCCAAATTATTACGAATTCAGGCCAGAACTAAGGATGTTTTAGAGCAATCATCGAAGCCAATGCAAAAAGTTGGACACTTTCGGTCCGTCGAAAAAAGCAAAGTGCTCTCGATTTTCATCATTCTCCCGCAGCAAGAACGGCACCTGATTCTCGACAGCAGCAGCATGATCAGTTATTGAATCCCCGATCATCAAACATTCTTCGGGTTCCATTTTCGTTTCTGCCAACATCTGCGCTAGCACCTCCGGCTTCGTATGGGGTGCACCAAACACCTTGGAGAAGGGACTTACTAAATCAATCGCTTTCAGAATGTGCTTCATCTCATCCTGAGGGGTTCCTGTCACGATCATGTGCTGTTGCTCATGAGGATTCGAGTTCAGGAATTCACGAACCCCTTCAATCCAAGCGCAAGCAATCACCCCCTCGATCACAGAATCTGCATAACGCTGACAATACTCTAAATTTTCTTCTTCGCTCAGTTCCTGATCCAGCAGTGTACGAAAATAATGCGGAATCTTGATGTGACGAGAAACTCCACCGTGCAGTAAGTGATATTCTCGAACGTATTTGCGAACATCTTCACCGTATTTACGGAAAAGTTGATCAAAAGCCTCTGTTTTTAAGGGCACTGAATCTTTGATAACGCCGTCGAAATCCCAAAAAATCAGTTTGTAGGCTTCTGGGGTGAATTCCATGGTTTTTCTCTTAGGGTTTAACAGCCAAAATCTGAATGACCGCATCATGGCCATGGTGTAATCGACCCTCAATCACTGATCGTTCCGTTTCCAAGGCATGAACCAGCTCCAAGCCTGCCAGTTCCTCACACAATTCAGAGAGCGTCATTGTCAGTTCGGC
>JAQWOT010000002.1 GCA_029245725.1 SAR324 cluster bacterium
TTAAAAGATATTGAAGAAGCAGTCGGTGTTCCATTGAGCATGAAGGCTTCCGATGTTCTGCATCATGAGCAGTATGAAATTTATGATTACTGAAGCCCAAAGACTTGCGGAGCAGAATCTTAAAAGTTTATCAGACAATGATTACCCAGGCCGCGGAGTTTTATTGGGCCGTTTTGACCAAGACCATTGGGGTGGGATTTACTGGATCATGGGGCGTAGTACAAACAGTCGTAACCGGTGTTTGCGGTATGAGAATGAAATTTTACGAACTGAGCCTTCTGATCCTGCATTGGTTGAAGACCCCTCACTCATTCTTTACAATGCAACAAGGCGATGGGATAAGACGTTGGTAGTGAGTAATGGTAGCCAAACAGATGTGATTGTTGAATCCTTGAAAACAGGAAAAAACCTAGCAGAAGGAATGGATAGCCAATATCATGAGCCCGATGAACCAAATTTTACCCCACGAATTTCTGGAGTACTGGATTTCCGCAAAGAAACCCCTCAAATATGGCTATCTTCACTGAAAAAGAGTCAAATAATAAACTTTGAATCAGACCATGCCATTTACCACTACCGTCAATTTGTTGAGGGATTGGGAGTCGGTTTAACTACATATCTTCATAATGGATCACCACTTCCCACATACGATCGTCCCCCAATGATCTTGCCAGTTGTTGGAAATCTTAAAGAAATTGTTGAACAATATTGGCAATGCCTCCAATCAGAGCATCTGATTTCACTTGCAGGTTTCCAAATTGACGCCTGTAGTCTGGAACAAGAGATGCACATCATCAATCGCTATGAGCCAAAGTCATACTGAGTCACAAATATTTTAATTCAGTGCTGACTTAGGCAGTCAAAAGAGCTAACTAAAACATTCAGTGGAACAATTGCTTTATGGCTGAGGAACGAAGACAGTACCTGCGAGTCATTTTCGAGGAGACCATTCAAGTAAGCACCGAAGAGTGGTCGGATCCAATTGCCACTGGTTTAGACCTCTCCTTGAACGGTGTTCGCTTCCATTGTGAGTATCCACTTTCTGAAGGTGAGCTAGTTAGTATAGAGTTCGAACCATCTTTCACCCTTGTAGGCACTGCGATTTGGTGCTGGCCCATTGAATGGTATTATCAGGCGGCAGTTCGCTTCAGTGATATCACTGTGACAGAGCAGGAGAAGCTCAGAAAGTACATTGAGACAACTACAAAACAAGATTACCCAGATTTTGTTGGAGAAGTGACAAAAGAAAAAGATGACACGGAATCTGCTTCCGAAGAAGAAAACGTAGAAGTTTCAACCTCAGAAGAAAACTCCAGCGCAGTTGTTTCTCAGTCAGAATCCCCATTCCCTGATGCAGAACTTCATTCACAAACCTATGCAGGGAGCCAGGTTGCACTAGTAACAGAGCGAGATAGTCCCCACAACGATATGATCATGCAATACCTCTCCGAAAGAACGGGCTTCAAAATGAGCCTGATGGAGAAGCAGGGGAATCTTTGGCCAATGTTACGGGAAAACGCCTTGGATTTGGTAGTATTGAACCAATCTACCTCGAATGAGGATGAAATTCTTGGAGTCATTCAGAGGCTAGGAGAAGAGCATGCGGACATACCTTTCATCGTTTTCGCAGGACCGATCAGTCTTGATGATCGCTTGCACTTACTCTCTTTGGGCGCAATCAATGTTATAACCCGTCCAACACATCTCTCAACAATCGCTCAAAGTATTTTGCAGGCTTTCTACGATAACCGATCAGTGGCTACCCCTGCTCTTGAAGAGGAGTTAATTGATGAAAGTTTGGATTTAGATAGCGATCTTGACTTAATGGAAGAGAAGTTCTGATTAACTTCCTGTAAGTACTCCGAAGAAAATAAACTGGGGGCTTCTGTAGTCTTTATCCCCAACGGGATAAGCAATCTCAAACTTCAGAGGAATCTGAATCAAGGAGGCTGCATCTACTCCCCAGCGAATCCCAACCCCAACGTTCCTTCGATCTTTCGCCTTACCTAAGTCTAGTTCATCACCCCAAGCTCGGCCTTGGTCAAAGAAAACAGTCCCCTGAAGACCGATGCTGGAAACATTCCCCCACCAGGGTGTTGTAACGAGTGGGAACTCATAATCTAATCGATTGAATAGGTAGTTGTCCTGCTGAAGCGTTCCAGTTTGCGGAAAACCACGTAGACTAGTCGGTCCACCAAGAGAAAATTTCTTTTGCGATGGAGAATCTCCTAGCGTATTCCCGAGCACCAACTCCCAGCGGATGTTACTTCGGAATCCGGTTTCAAAAATTTGAGTGAGGCGCTCCGTTAAAAGTGTATAAGAATACTTGGTATCCAGTTCTTGGGATG
Source organism: SAR324 cluster bacterium (assembly GCA_029245725.1). Classification (NCBI taxonomy): domain Bacteria; class Deltaproteobacteria; species SAR324 cluster bacterium. The sequence goes on from JAQWOT010000002.1 coordinate 2,349, forward strand.
GTTGCTCTGCAAGCGCTCTCAAATTAATGAGGTAATCCCCTTTAGCTCGATTCCAACTATCAAACTGAAGAGTCATTACATTAGAATTGCCTGTATCCCCAGATGACGTAGCAGCAGTGGAGTAGAAATACTCTAAGGCGATGCCTCCCTTTGCTTCGAAAAATGGCTTATCAGGATATCTTGGGCCACTGAAGCCAAGAAAAACTCCGTTGGAGACAACACCACCATTTCTCTCAAGAAGCAATTGTCCAAAGTAGTTCCTTTTGATGAAGTTCTCCTCCTTTAAATCTAGTTGGTAAAGTACGTCTCCACTACGAGTACCATAGCCAGGAATTGCATAAATGCTTGTGTCCCCTTCTCGGTGACGTAGTCCGACACCGAAGGAATTCCCATCGATGGCATTATTTGTAAAACCTGGAACAAAAGTAATTAGGCGTTCTCGCTGTCGGTGCCAATCAAAGGCAAAACGAATTCGGAAAAAAGTGAAGGAGTGATTATTGACACGTGACGTCTCGAGTAAGAATTCATCAGGGTCTAGCGAAACTTCATCTGGTGGGGATTCTGTGCGAAACTCAACAATATAAAGGGAACGCTGACTAAAAATCTTTTGTATATGCTCTTTCTCATCGTCAGTACGTAATAATACTTCGAGTGGCATCACAGCATCACCAAGCTTTTGAACTTCAACTTGAATCAAGAATTCACCATTTGGGAACCCCTCAAATACTGTTTCTCCAACTGCATAATCCAAGCGTTCAACAGTTTCGAACCATTGTTTAAAGAACCAGTCTAGATCTTTTCCAGCCGCGATTTCCATCTGACTCCGCAAATCATTGTGAGTCACAACCTTTTGTTGGCCTTTCTTTACAAAATTTTGAAGTCCTTCCAAAAATGCTTTCTCTCCGACCTCGTACTCAAGCATGCTGATTACGGAGGCGGCTTTGTAATTGACTGCCCGTAAATGAGCTTGTGTCGCTGGATTCTCCCGAAAGGAAGTAGCAATCGGCTTTATCAACTCCAGATCGTTGTTCCGAGCCATTTCTTCAATGAAGTGTTCACGAAATCCTGGATTCATCCAGTTGATGAAGTCAAAAATGCCTCCATTCTTTCCAAACTTATCTTCATAAAAGCGAAGGCTCAAAAAGGTTGGTAGTCCGTGGCTTAACCACATCTGGGTATCTTCATCATTCCATAAAGCAGAGCCAAACCAGATGCGACCGAGTTTCATACTAAGAAGGCCCATAACGCGACGATCCAGGAGTTCGCTTCGCTCGTAATGGGGTTGGGGAACCATGATGACGTTATTCCATACAGTCACATCTTCACTCCTGCCAGGGACTTGAACGATCCGAAACTCATCCCATGGAGGCATCATTCCATAGCGTTGTTCAATAAATGCCACGAATTCTTCTGTCCAGCCATGAATTAATCCAACCCGTCTCTCATAATTGTTTTGATAGAATGACTCGACAAGTGGCGCATCTTCATGCTTCTGGAATTTGTTCCCAAAAATCAGCGGGAAGGAGGTGATTGGTAGGTTTGTCTTAGGTAATAAAACTGGTTCATTGGATGACACTGCAGCTGCCAGAGGGGTGCTGATCAGTTGACCAGATTCTTCTGAACTCCATTCAATTTCAAAAGTTCCAGGTGAGGGAAGATCTAAGCGTGTATCCCATCCGGATTCTGTGGGAATCAATAATTGTGGATACCAAAGGGCACTCATCAAGATACCATCCACAATTCCTTCTTGATATCGCTCAGGAAAATTTGTTTGAAACTCAATCTCAATTTCCTGAATTTCTTCATCAACTTGAACCCGCAGAAGTCCGTGTTCAACAGAGTATCCGATCTCTAGCGCTGGGTTTGCTTCGAGTTGATATTTGATAGGCTGGGTTCTATTCCATACACTTTTAATTTCAATGCTCCCTGCACTGAAACCACTTGGGAGCAAGGGATCATCATTTTCACTGAAGGATGTTTTCGCAAAAATTGGTGTTTCTCTTGGCCGGCGTAGTCCCCTAGCATCTTTTTGGGCAAAACGATTCATTGGCAGAGCTAGCAGTAACTCTTTGCCTTGGGTAGACTTGGGAATTTGGATTCGAAGATTTCCCTCAAGACGCTTTTGCTGAAGAGAAAAACGAACTTTTCCTATGTAATGCGGGAAATCTCCAGTTTGGTGGGATTGTGCACCCAGCCAAGTCGAGGTTGCCAGCAATAGAATACCGACCACCAGATATAATCTCAGCTGGTTCATGGATACGATCCGAGAATGATCAAAAAACTAGTTTGAATAAAGTATATGTGCCTTAAAGGGCCTTGGATGCAATGTCTGTACGATAGTGTAAATTCTCAAAATGGATGTTCTGTAAGCGCTCATATGCTCGGGATTGGGCTTGAGCAAGGGTATCTCCCAATGAGGAGACATTTAAGACTCGACCACCACTAGTAACAAGGTTTGTCCCGACAATTTTAGTTCCTGCATGGAATATCATGTCATCCACTCCGTAGTTCAAACCCGATATGGGGAAACCGGTCTTGTACTCACCTGGATAACCCCCAGAAGAAGCAATAACACAAACACAAGCATCTTGCTTCCAAGTCAGTTTGATTAGAGATAAATTGCCTTCGGCGGAAGCCTCCAAAATCTCAAGAAGATCATTCTGGAGTCTGGGCAGAATCACTTGAGCTTCTGGATCTCCAAAACGCACGTTGAACTCTACTACTTTGGGTCCTTGTTCAGTGATCATCAGCCCAGTGTAAAGGATTCCCTGAAAGTAAATGTCCTCCTGCTGGAGTCCCTTCACCATAGGCTCAATAATAGTTTTCACAATTTCTGGGAGCCATTTCTCCAGGTGTGGAACCGGAGAATAAGCCCCCATCCCTCCGGTGTTCGGCCCCCGATCTCCATCAAAAACTGGTTTGTGGTCTTGAGATGGAACCATTGTGAGGTAATCAGGTCCACTAACGAAACTTAAAAGGGTCATCTCTTCACCGTCAAGAAATTCCTCGATTAGGACGGTAGATCCTGCTTCACCAAATCTATTTTTTTCAAGCGATGCCCTCAGAGCAACCTCTGCCTCACCAATACTAGTTGCGACGGTGACTCCCTTCCCAGCAGCTAAGCCATCAGCCTTGATTACGATGGGGGCGCCATTTTCATCAGCATATCTAAGAGCTGGGCCCAACTCAGTAAAAGATGCTGATTTAGCGGTTGGGACTCCATGAAGCTGCATAATTTGTTTCGCAAATGTTTTGCTGCTTTCCAGTTGCGCTGCCTTTTGGTTGGGTCCATAAATCTTAAGTCCAACGGTCTGAAAACTATCGACGATCCCATTAGAGAGTGGATTTTCAGGACCCACAATGGTTAGAGAAATTTCTTCTTTCTTTGCCCAATAAATGAGGCTCAGATGATCATGCAGTGGGAGTGGGACACACTTTGCCAGTTGTGCAATGCCAGGATTTCCTGGGACACAGAACAATTCTTTAATTCTTGGGCTTTGGCTCAGTTTCCAGACAAGAACATGCTCACGTCCACCACTTCCAAGGACAGCGACCTTCATATCGTTTCTCCAACTTCATCAACAAAATGGACAATTTTATCCTTCAAGTAGAATCCTCCCTCGCTCCAACGACCTATGGTCTTGGGAAGAAGTCTGTGCTCTGCTACGTGAATTCTTTTGGCAAGAGTTTCTGGGGTGTCAGCGGAAAAGATAGGAACAGATTCTTGAGCGATGATGGGCCCAGTATCTACGCCTTCATCGACAAAGTGGACGGTACATCCGGTTAACTTGACTCGATGCTGAAGGGCATCATAGATTGATTGCTGACCAGGGAATGAGGGTAGTAGGGAAGGATGGATATTGATGATGCGGCCCTGCCAGTGTTCAAGTAAGGTTGGGCCAATCAAACGCATATATCCCGCTAGAACAATTCCATCAACCTCTTGTTTGCTTAGGACTAGGTGAAGTGATTTTTCATAATCGGTTTTGTTATCAAACTCACTTGGAGATTGAACCCAAGTTTTTAATCCCTTGGAACTAGCTTTTTGAATGACTGGTGCGTCTGGACGATCACATGCTAATATTGCCCAATCAACTAAAGGGAGGTTCCCAGCTTGTTTTTCTGAAAGGAGAACTTCTACATTGCTACCTGCACCAGATGCCATAAGGGCTAGCCGCATTACCAATTTCCTTCTAGTCTGATGGCTCGCTCACCCTTTTCGATCAAGCCTAAAGGAAATACGGTCTCTCCCATTTCATCACAAATATGTTCAACCACAGATGCATTACCTGCATCGATGACTGCAATCAGTCCGATTCCCATATTAAAAACTTCAAACATCTCTTCTGGTGGCAGAACTGCCAACTTAAACAACCATTTGAAGAGTTCTGATCTTGGCCATTGATTCAACTGAATACATGCAGAAATATCTTTTGGAAGAATCCGTGGTAGGTTCCCAATCAGTCCACCACCTGTTATGTGAGACCAGCCTTTGATCAATCCTTTTTCATTGAGCGAAGACACGAGACGAGCATAAATTCTTGTAGGGGTTAGAAGAATATCTCCTACGGATTTTTCAGAGTCTGGAAAGGATTGTTCAAGAGAAATCCCCTTTTTTATCAGTAGCTTCCTTACCAAAGAAAAACCATTGCTATGCAGGCCAGATGAGCCAAAACCTATCACCAAATCTCCAGGAGTAATCCTTTCACCTGTGATTAGTTTGTCTTTCTCAACAACCCCTACAACAAAGCCCGCAAGATCATATTCGTTTTGGGCATACATGCCCGGCATTTCTGCAGTTTCCCCCCCTAATAACGCACAGTTGGACTGCCGACAACCTTCTGCAATACCGCCGACAATTTTTTCAATTTTTTCTGGTTCGAGTTTTTCACAAGCAATGTAATCCAAAAAATAGAGTGGCTCAGCCCCAGAGACCAAGATGTCGTTGACGCACATTGCAACCAAGTCAATGCCGACGGTCTCGTGATGGTCCAGTTCAAAGGCAAGCTTAAGTTTTGTACCAACACCATCTGTCCCTGATACAAGGATTGGTTCTCTATATTTTTGGATATTTAGCGCAAAGAGCCCACCGAATCCCCCCAAGCCTCCAATAACTTCCGTTCGATTAGTAGAGCGAGCATGAACTTTTATTCGCTCTACGGCCTCATCTCCTGCACGAATATTCACTCCAGCCTTTTGGTATGCTTGGCTCAATGTAGTTCACCAGTACCATAGGTTGGAGTCGGATAGTTACCATTGAAGCACGCTAAGCAGTGTCCTCGGTTTGGAGAAGAATCCTCTCTTCCGATGGCTTCGATCATTCCCTGTTCTGAGATAAAGGCTAAGGAGTCAGCATCAATTTCTTTGGATATTTCTTCGACTGAATACTGCGCAGCAATCAATTCAGAACTAGTAGGTGTGTCGATTCCATAAACACAAGAATGACGAATTGGAGGGGCACTAATTCGCATATGAATTTCTTTTGCACCAGCTTCTCTAAGTAATCGAACAATACGACCACAGGTGTTTCCCCGCACAATCGAATCGTCAACTAGGACAACCCGTTTGCCTTCAATCACTTGCCGAACGACGCTAAGTTTCATTTTCACTCCTTGCCGCCGCATTATCTGATTCGGTTGAATAAATGTACGGCCAACGTAGCGATTTTTGATCATACCCACCTCGTATGATAAGCCCGAAGCTTCTGCATACCCAATTGCTGTAGAGAGACCACTGTCGGGAACACCAATGACAATATCGGCTTCTACGGGAGATTCTTGGAAGAGTTTTGCTCCGAGTTGCTTTCGGGCAAGATGGACACTCACTCCCCCAAGGTCACTGTCGGGTCTGGCGAAATAGATGTATTCAAATGAGCAGAGGGTTCTGGGTAATTCTGGAGCAAAACGGGTGGAATGGGGACCTTGCACATCAATGACGAGCATTTCACCAGGGTGTAAGTCACGCACAAATTCAGCGTCGATGACATTCAAAGCACAACTTTCGGAGGCAACGACCCAACAATTCTGACCTATTTGTCCCAAACAGAGTGGACGAAAACCACGAGGATCTTGGGCCACAATCAGTTTGTCAGGTGTCAGTAGAACCAACGCATAGGCCCCTTCAATTGCTACCAAAGCGGTTTGAAGAGCCTTTTCAACACTAAGCCCTGATTGTGCCATCAGGTGAGAAATTACCTCGGTATCACTGTCGGTTTGGAAAATAGAGCCTCTTCGTTCCAGATCACCACGCAACTTTTGAGCGTTTACCAGGTTCCCATTATGTGCAATGGCGACTTGACCACCGGTGTAGCGAAAGCGTAGGGGCTGGGCGTTGGTGATAACACTGGCACCAGCGGTAGTGTAGCGGACATGGCCAATTGCATGACAGCCGGGAAGTGTTTCCAGAGTTTGTTTATTCAGTGCTTCTGTAACTAGGCCCATCCCGCGACGAAGGTTTAGAACCCCTTCATCACTCACACAAATCCCAGCGCTCTCCTGGCCTCTGTGTTGAAGGGCATGCATCCCATAGTAGGCTAATTCTGTGGCATCAGGATGATTGAAAATGCCAAATACTCCGCATTCTTCGTTCAGGCCATCTTCGTCAAACCAAAATGACATGGATCCTTTGGTTGAATTTTTTGGGATTTAATCAAGTTTTGGTGAAGTAGTCTCGGAAGCCATTGCGCCAGCATGCTTTCAACGATTGAATTTGATCTTCAATCAAAAGCTCATCATTGAAAGAAATACTAAACTGATCAGAAACAACCTCACCAATCATCATAGAAGGGATCATGTGCTCGGCCATTATGGATTGGAGTGATGCTGAAAACTGACTTGCGATACTAATGAGGATCCGGGATTGACTCTCACTGAAAAGAAATTCATCTGCCCGGAGAGCTGATTCAAAACTTACACTAGCTGTAAAAGATTCAGAAGAAGCTTTCACAAGTGCAACGGCCAATCCTCCAAGAGATAAATCATGAGCAGAGGAAACCAAGCCGCTTTCAATTGCAACGAGAACAGCTTCCTGAAGACGTTTTTCTTGATCCAATGCTAGTTTGGGAGCGTTGCCGAAGATTCTACCTGACTGGATCTCTTGGTAACAAGAGCCTCCCAACTCTGCGAAAGTCTCACCAAGAAGCCAGATTTGATCACCTGGACTCTGAAAATTTGAGGTGGTTATATGATTAAGATTCTCAATTAATCCAACCATTCCAATGATTGGTGTTGGGTAAATTGCTTCTCCTCGAGATTCATTGTAGAGGCTGACGTTTCCACCTGTAACAGGGAGTGATAAAAATTCACAGGCTTCAGCCATTCCTCGCACAGATTCCTGCATTTGCCAGAAAATTTCTGGTTTTTCAGGTGAACCATAATTTAGACCATCGGTCAAAGCCAGCGGTCTGCCTCCAGCACAAACAACGTTGCGGGCGGCTTCCGCTACTGTAATCAGTCCTCCCAAATATGGATCTAGAACAACGTAGCGGCTATTACCGTCCATGCTGATGGCCAAAGCTCTTTGGCATTCTTCTAAAATGATGACAGCAGCATCACCTCCAGGTCCCTGAGCGGTCTGTGTCCCCACCATCGAATCATATTGTTGATAGACCCAAGATTTATCTGAGATATTTGGATGAACAAGGAGTTGCTTTAGAACTGCGAGGTAGTTCTCCGGTTCTTTTTCTGGAGATGAATTTTTCGGAAGTGTCTCCTTTTCTGGAGGGTTACCTTCCCTCTGATAGACTGGTGTCAG
>JAQWOT010000003.1 GCA_029245725.1 SAR324 cluster bacterium
GTGTACCCTCCGGTGGTCTCGTCCCGTCAGGTGGAACGGGTGTACCCTCCGGTGGTCTCGTCCCATCGGGAGCTTCGATTAAACAAAACTCGAAATTGTAAGAACCACTAAGCGTCCCATCACTACAGTCACGCTGCTCACTCTGGCAACTCTCTCCAAAGAGTACTGTTTCACTCAGGTAAGCCGTCAAACTACTGCCGTGAGCAACATTCTTCTCACCAAAAGAACACCTTGACGGGGGTGTTACCTGACAGCTAGCATAGGAATTGACTCCATTGAGCACTCCTTCACTGCAGATCCTTGTCTCAGCACTGCATTCACTGCCAAAAGGTACAGCTTCGCTGAGATAGCCAACCACACTCATTCCAATGAGCACCTTGCGTCCAGAAAAGTCACATGCGGAAGCCAGACTTGCAGCTCCCTGGCTTACTCCAGAGTCTACCTCAGCTTTTATCTCTGCAAAGTCGAACTTTGCATCATCCCCGCGCAAACCATCAAGTCCTGTCATCAGACTGGCCTGCACCTGCTGCTGGAAATCTTTCCGGGTATTCTCATCCTTAACTGTCAACTTGGCTAAACCTTCAGTCGCACTTTGGGCTACTATGCTAACAGCGGATCCTAAGTTGATGCCATAGTCCTTGGCAGCCAGGCTCCCGGCCCCTCTAATTGCACCTTCAGTTAGCTTCTTGACTGAATTCCCAACTACTATATCCGGTAATTGATCTAGACTTTCCATCCCCTTTTTGATTACTTGCTCGACCTTGGAATTCAACTCTTTAGAGTCCACCTTCGCTTTGTTCAGATTAGAAACTACGGCACTGAGTACCTTGCCGACACTTTCATCAAGAGCGAGGCTCTGATCCCTATCTGCTAAATTACCAGCTCCCTGAATCCCACCTTGGGCAATCTGCTCTACACTGTCACCCAACTCTGTCTGCTCTAGTGCCCCCAAACTTTCCATACCTTTGCTAATCACTTGCTCAACTTTGGTGCTCGACTCCGAAGAACTTACATTGGCCTTGTCTAGATTGCCAACCACTGCACTGACTACCTTGCCAATGCTCTCACCTAGGATAATGTTATTATCTTTAGCTGCCAAGGCACCGACTCCGCCAATCGCGTGCTCAGTGATCTGCTCCACTGAGCCTTCCTGGACAGCCACTGGTAGCTTCTCCAAGCTCTGCATGCTCTTACCAACCACCTTGTCAACTGCGCTGCTGACCTCCGTGTTCTCTATTTTGGCTTTATCTAGGTTAGTGACCACCGCACGGACAACTTTACCAACTCCAGTTCCCAGGGATGCAACGGGTAGCTTGGTTTTCTCTAGACTGCTGACTGCCTTCTCAACGAGCAACTCCAGAAGGGAATGCAACTCTGTAAAACTGCGGGTAGAACTCCGCAGTTGGCGTGTGGTAGTAGGCTCTGTTGCCAACAGGCCCATGATGCTGATGATACTTTGCTCAATAAGGCTGTTGATCAACTCAGCCTCTGTAAGCGAGAGGGTGCCGATGCCTTCCATTGTTCCTTCGAGCAGGCTGGGTAGAACCTCGTTAGCATTGCCATTTTCCAAAAACCCATCATCTTTGAGTTGTTGGTTGGCTGAAGCACTTATCTGGCTGGCCTGCTTGTCAGTGATATCTTCCAAAGCAGCCAAGTCGCTTTGTAGGGTGGATATTGCCTGACTGGCGAGAGCAGAATTACTTTCAGGATTATTAGTGGAACCACCACCACCACCACCACAACTCGCCAGCAGAGAAATTGTCAATAACAGTAAGGGCCATTTGATGAAACGCATGGATTATCTCAGCTTCGGATTGGATCCCAAATGGAGTCAGTTGGGGTAGGATCGGTAAGGATCTGCCTCGCCTGGTGGAGAGTGTTTCGAATAAAGAAAATTACCTCAAAGTGATAAATTTGGTTTGACAAAAAGGTTAAATACAAACTCTAACCTATGCTATGAATTTTTCAATCTCAAAAAAAGTTTACAAAAAGTGTCAATTTTTTCATTTCAGCGAATTAAGACTGCAACTTAAAACTCACTGAAAAAATAAAGAGTGGTTATCCCCATAACTTCATTAAAATGCTGGCAATTTTTAACATTTCGGCAGCATTGATCCGCATCAAAAAGTTGGCTAGGCTGCGTGCATTAATATCACCAGTAACTTTGGTCTGCCGTCCAAAAACTATTATGAAGTTATTTCCAGATTCACTACCAACGGCATGATCGTCCTGCTGATTCGCTGTAGGCTATGGAGAAACTTAATGTGGTTTTTTCATATAAACTCATGTTGATCATGGGTTACACTCTGCCGTTTCATCCACTTATCAAGATCAACCTGATGGTAGCGAATCAGCTTGTTGTTAAGCTTAGCGTAGGTGGGCCCTTTGTGATTAAAGCGCCAACATTGGAGAGTCTTCTTCAAAATGCAGAGGTACTCAGCAGCTTTTGATTCTTTGAGGAATGCAGAAGTGGATTGGGGTGCCATTGGCATCTCCTGAGTTGAGTTGATCATCGCAGGCCATGTGTATCCTGCACTGGTGATCAACATAACTAAGGAATGGAGGATTGTAAGCACATTTACATTCTAGGGCGCATAAATTCGAAGGCACCAACTTGACTAAGTGTACCAGCAATCCGCAATGCTAATACTCCCAAATCGTGTAACAGACTTACTGAATCTAGTCCTTTTTAAGTTCAGGTTTGAGTAAAGGTGCCAAAAGAATCGGCGTTGGAGCTTAGGGGTTGTTTAGCTTAGGGATGAGCAGTTTCAAAGAAACTTCCAACATCGTTTTTGATTTGCTCTAGCAAAGCGTTTTACGATGGAGCCTGGCCAGATAATGCCTGAGTCGGCAGTTCAGTGATTCGATTTGTGTGGTGAAGGTCTTTCCCGCGTAATGCTTGGCCTGTGGAATGAAATTCTCGTAGGCCTTCAGCAAGTCTGTGCCATAGCCCATCATTGGCAGGTGCTTGATCTGCTCCCAGAGAACCTTACCGGTTTTGATCGTTCTTCTTCCACAGACAAAGCCGAGGACCTTGCCAAAGATGGAGTCTACCGCTAGCCAGAGCCAACATAGGGACTTTTTTTAGCGATCAAAGTGCGGAGTTCATCGATTTCGATGAAGGAGCAGGCTTCGGTCTGTGGTGGGCTTGCTGGGAGTGCTTGGGCAGCTTGCACCAACCAGCGAGAGAGAGTCTTGTGATGGATGTCGAGAACCTGGCCGATAGCTCGCCTCCCCATCCCTTCTAGATAGAGCTGACAGGGCTGTTCTTTGAGGGCTGGATCTTTGCCACGTTGTAGCGTCTGAAAGATCCGTCGGCAGGCTTGGCAACGGTAGCGTTGAACACCACGGCTGGTGCCATAGCGAATAGAGTCAGGATGAGCACAGTGAGGACATTACATCGTTAGATTTCCAAATTTCGGAG
>JAQWOT010000004.1 GCA_029245725.1 SAR324 cluster bacterium
CAATTAGGAACTTCTCTGGATCCTCATATCTGGTTAGCACCATCAAATGTTCAAAAAATGGGAGAACAAATCCTTGGTCATTTATTGGAAATCATTCCAAACAATAGTGAGGCTCTCAGGTCTAACTTTCTTAAGTTTTCTGCAGAGGTTGAAAAATTAGATGAAGAAATCAGAGGAAAACTAGCAAAGTCTGGAAATCCAAAAGGATTCTTAGTATTTCATCCTGCTTGGGGATATTTTGCCAAAGAGTATGGATTGCAACAATTTTCTATAGAGTTGGAGGGTAAAGAGCCTAGTCCAGCGGAATTGATAAAAGAATTGAAAGAAGTACAAGATATGGGGATTCAAAATATTTGGGTGCAACCACAACGATCTTCTCGAATGGCAAAAACAGTGGCAAATAGCCTTGGAGGAGAAATAATTGAACTGGACCCTCTTGCTGCAAACTGGCATGACTCTTTGAGAAAAGCCACCAATCAAATTGTTGAAAACTAAACGAAAAATATATGAGTGAAGTAGAAGTTCTTAATTTAATATTTGCCTATGAACCAGAAAAAATTGTTCTAGAAAATATCAATTTGCAAATCCCCGAAAGGGATCTTGTTGCAGTGATAGGGCCCAATGGTGGTGGAAAATCAACTTTGTTTCGTCTGATTTTAGGACTCTTGAAGCCTTTGCAAGGTAAAGTGCTTATTCAAGGACAACATCACCAGCTACGTTCAGATCTTGTTGGATATGTACCTCAGAATTCGAAATCAAATCATCAATTTCCCATCAAGGTAGGCGATGTTGTCGCCTTGGGTAGTGATGAAAGCCGACGCTGGGGCTGGGGTTTCTCAAAAGAAGTCAAGGAGAGGTCCAATCAGGTTTTGGAGGAAGTTGGTCTGTCTGATTTCAAGAAGAGGAGTTGGCAAGCTTTATCAGGAGGGGAGCGCCAGCGGGTATTGATTGCCCGTGCAATGATGTCTAAACCAAAACTTTTGTTGTTGGATGAACCCTCAGCTAATTTGGACCTGCAATCAAAGACAAAACTCTATGATCTCTTACATAGAGTTAATGAAAAAACTACTGTTTTAGTCAGTACTCACGACCTTGGCTTGGTACCACACATTGCCAAGTCTGTGGCGACAGTGAATCATTTTTTGCACTACCATCCCAAACCTGAGATCACAGATCTCGCTCTCCACGTGATGTGTGGTTCTGACGTGGACCACCATTGTCCTCTGCCAGAAATGACCACTCTTGCAGCTGCCTCCTAGTTCAACTTAATTCGCAGCAGCTTATGTGGGAAGCCCTCCAATATGATTTTATGCAACATGCCTTGCTTGCCATAGTATTGGGGAGTATTGCATGTGGGCTTCTTGGTTCAATCGTAGTTGTTAACAGGATGACTTTCCTTGCAGGGGGAATTTCTCACTTTGCTTATGGCGGAGTCGGTCTAGGTGTTTTTCTTGGTTGGCCGCTTCTTCCTACCACCTTGGTGTTTACGGTTGGAGGAGCCCTCATCTTGGCGAAATGGACTCAACAAAACCGAGAGAATTCGGACCGAATAGTGAGTCTGCTCTGGGCAGCTGGGATGGCTTTTGGAGTATTGATGATTGATATGACCCCGGGCTATCAGGTGGATTTGGGGAGCTATCTGTTCGGAAGCATTTTAGCAATTCCCTCATCAGATTTGTTCTGGATGGTAGGTATTGACTGCTTTATTCTGTTGCTCGTTCTTGGAGGGTATAAACCTTTATTGGCTGTTTCATATGATCATGAATATGCAGAATTGACCAAGGTCCCAGTCAAATGGTTTTATCCATTGGTGTTGGTGCTGCTAGCTTGTGGAGTTGTGATTCTTATTCGATTGGTTGGTATAATTTTGGTGTTGGCCCTTTTAACAATTCCACCGAGCATGCTAGAAAAGAATGCATCCTCATTGCAGCAATTGATGATGGGTTCAACACTTCTATGTTTTGCGATGTGCCTGATTGGCCTGATCATATCTTACTACGGAGATACAAATACCAGTGCTGCGATCGTTGGAGTTGCTATTGCTGCTTACCTGACAAAGATTCTCCTAGAATTGGCGACGAATCGGCTCCGCACATAGTATTTAAGCGCGAAACACATGCTAGAAGTAGTATCTTGGTAGGCGGGAATTCAAGTTAGTTAGAATCTCATATGGAATGGTTTGGGCTTGTGCAGCTAAATGCTCCACAGTGATCACCTCTTCTTCACTCCTCCCAATCAGAGTCATCTCGGCATCATTTGGAACACACATCTCAGGACTTTCAATCATCATCTGATCCATACAAATTTTACCAACTACTGGAAATCTCTTCCCTTCATAAAGCACTTCAGCTTTACTGGACAAACCTCTCATAAAGCCATCCCCGTATCCGATTGGAAGAGTACTGATCCATGTATTCTTTGAAGCCGTCCAGGTCGCACCATAGCTAACAGTTTGCCCCTTCAACATTCCCTTTTGAAAGACAGTTTTTGCTTTGAGGGTCAAACTGCGTTTAAGTTCTAACTGTAGTTGGCTTTTAGAATCTGGTTGGATTCCATATAGAAGAATGCCTGGTCTCACCATATCGAAAAAACTTTTTGGGTGATGGAGAATTGCTCCAGAATTCGCTAGATGCCGCATCGGTATTGGCGCACCCAACTTTTTAAAGTGTCCAATGCCCTCTTCAAATCGCTCTAGTTGAAGAGCAGTCATCTTGTCATGTGGATCATCTGCACAAGCAAAATGCGAAAATATTCCAATCAGTTGACAATTTTTACTCAGTAGTGCTGCTTCAATCATCGGTAGAGCTGAACTAGCTCGAGTTCCAATCCGACCCATCCCAGTATCTAATTTTATGTGAATTCTTGCTTTGCAGCCCAAATGCAGCGCCCATCTTTCCACCTGCTCCAATTTAGAGAGTGAAGAAACGGTAATATCAATTTGACGGAGCAGAAAATGAGGAACTTGACTCTCTAGTAACCCTCCGAAGACAAGGATCGGGCAAGCTATTCCGTTCTCTCTTAAAAGAAGTGCTTCCTCCAGCAAAGCTACACCTAACATATCAACAGCAGATTGTTCATAAAAGCGTGCTACTGGAACCAACCCATGTCCATAGGCATTTGCTTTGACGACAGCCATCACCTTAGCTGGTGCAACCTTTTTTTGAATTTCTGTGAGGTTGTGTGCCAAAGCTACAAAATCTACTTCAATCCAAGCAGGCCTCGAAGGATCAGGGAAATTTGCAACATTTTCACGGGAGGATTTATGAGGAGAAGTTGCTGTCTCACTGTTTGAGTTGGCTGTAAAAGCCAACGAGTGCACTGCAGAAGAGTTCAAAATTTTCAATCTCCGTATCTTCACTGATTCGGGTGAGGGTGTCTAATAGCTGATCAAAACTTTTAAATGTTCGATACGCATCATAAACACGTATGCGAATTTCCTGCTCTTCAAAAAGCGTGGCTAAATCTTGAACTAATTTTGTTAGACCGAATGGGTCTTCTTTCAGATCAGAGAGAACCTGTTCCATGAACAATTGGACAAAATGCTGTAGTCGTTGAGGGGCTTCATAGGAATCTGAGTGATTTCCATAGGTTGAAGATTTGCCAGGCACAGTCCCGGGAGCGATACGTCGTTTTTCGTGCGCACCTTTCGCGGAGGGATAAGCAAGACGATAGGAACCACCTTTCTCCTGCATTTTTTCAAAAAGACTCTGAAGCTTTTCCGAACTAAGCTTCGTTTGCTCAGTTGGAGCAGTGACCAAGCGTTGTAGAAAGGGACTTTTGGGATTACTGAAGAGGTCGTAGGTGTCCGCTGGCGGTTGATAAGGGACTGGCTTGCTGGAAGCTCCAAGGTTGCGTGGCCGCTGTCGAACAATCAATGGAACACGGTTTGTATCCTGCTCTTCCATCAAATTTTACCTAGCATTCGAATTATATTTTCTAGTCAAATTTTCGTTTCCATATGAAGTAAAGTCTTTTGCTTTTCGTGGAAGAGTTTTAAACAAATAACAATTTCCAATTACTGATCAATGATTTTTTTTAAATATGAGCATTCGGCTTTGAAACGAACTAGTTTTTTGGGTCTACTGCTAAGCTTTATCATTTGCTCTGCTAACTTTGTGTATGCCAATGAGTCTCAGGAGGCCAAGCGCTGGCTGGATTTCATGCAGCAAGGAAGCCATGCACAATTGATTCAAGACCTCAAAGAGCACATCAAAAAAGGACTTCTCGACCAATCGCCTCTTGCTCAGATCATTTTGGGAAAAAGTTTATCAGCGACTGGGGAGTATGCAGAAGCTGAGAAAATGTTCCAAAAGGGATTTCAAACAAATCCAAACCATAGAGATTATTGGGCTCTGCAGCAGGTAAGACTTTATTTGACCTGGAAAAAACATGACAAAGCACTAGGAGCGATTGAAAAAATCCTAGAGTCTCCAAGGCGATCACTGTATCTGCCCACTCTTCGTCTGATGCTAAAGAATCATTTCAACAGCGCTAGAGAGTTGAATCTGCTTTATAGCTTTCTGAAGAATACGCTCCATCAACTAGATTGGTTTTTTGCAGAATATGATCTTGCTGAGAAATTTATCAAAGTAGCTGAAAGGAAAAAGGTTCCTGTCCCTTTTGAGGTGACAGCTAATCTTTGGATGAATCCAGATAATCTCAAGGACGCTGAAGCTTCAGATCAACGAATCAAAAGAGGAAAGCAAAAACCATCTGGAGCAATGGTAATCAATAGAATGAAGACGATCAGCCGGCTTAGGCTAGATATGTATCTCATCAAACACTTACCTACTCAATTAAGTGGTCTCTCCAAATTTGAACGAGCTAAATTAGGTGAAATTTACGCGGCAGCTATGCATAGGGAACGCTTCTACACAAAGACTCTGAAATTGATGAAGCAAGGGTATTTTACAGAAAATTTTTCAATGCCTGGGGACAGACAACTGTATTGGCAAGCCCGCATGTGGAGAAAGAAGAAAGATGAAGGCTCCACAGCAAAAGTCATTGAACAAATCAGCAAAAATTACCTCTTCTCCAAGGCGCATGAAGACATCTTGCTGGAGGTTTCTAGGGCTTACAAGGGAAACAACAATGATGAAGTTGCGGAGATTTGGTGGAAGAAACTTCTGAGAAATTTCCCCAAAAAGCGCTCTGGGGAAATTGCAGCCTGGGAGTTGGCTTGGTATCACTATCAACAAAAGAATTGGCAAACTTCTCTAAAGTACATAAACGATGGCCTCAGGAATGGCATTAACAATCCTGAAGTAGCCGCAAAATTTGTTTATTGGCAAGGAAAGCTGGCTGTCTTAGAAAAGAAGAAAAAACGAGCTCAAAGAATTTTTAATAATTTGCTTAGTTGGTATCCCAATACATTTTATGGAATGCTGGCGCAGCGAACAATGAGCAGTCTGGTGCCAAAAAAGATACCCTACAAAGAGAAAGATTATTGGCATGACAACCCTCCTGAACTTAAAGCAAATGAGGAAAAGATAGAGTTGGAATTTGCAGAGTTTGTGATGGCTGCCGGAGACAGAAATATTGGAGCTAAGCACATTCGTAATTTAGTAGATTTGAAATCCCCCAAGGAACTGATCTGGAAAAGTAGTCTGGTACTTGATGAATATGGAGAATATCGCTCATTGCAGACAATTGTAGTCAATCACTACCTTGGTGATTTGAAGCGTATTCCAATAAAGGACCAACAAGTTTGGACTTTTGCTTTCCCTAGACCTTATTGGATAGATGTTCAAAATTTTTCTAAAAATGCTGGTATTGATCCCTATCTCACGTTGGCAATTATGCGTGAAGAAAGCCTTTATCAAGCAGATGTGGTTTCACCAGCTTCTGCTCGTGGACTGATGCAACTGATGCCATACACTGGAAAAAGAGTAGCTAAGATCATTGGGTTGAAGCTGAAAGATGAGAAAGATTTCTTCGATCCAAAGATTAATATTCAGCTCGGAACTTCCTACCTTGGGCAGATTTCGAAAAGGTTTGGAGAGGTGATTCAGATAGCAGGGAGCTATAATGCGGGACCAGGTCGTATGAAAGAATGGTTGAAGAGATTCCCTGACCGTGACCTCGACGAATTTGTTGAAAGCATTCCCTACATTGAAACCAGGAATTATGTGAAACGTGTTTTCAGGACTCATAAGCTTTACAAAGCTATCTATGAGGCACGTACATAATGGCCAAATTTTGGGCTAATGGATCCCTCAATGATTCCTCCACTTATCTTGGATTCTTCATATACGCTCTTTTTGTATTCAGCACCTTTAGTATTGCTGGATCTGAAGCCTCCATCTTCTTCATCTACCTGATCAGCCTCTGGCGATTTATTCGAAGGCAGGGGTTAGGCTATAAGCATTGGCTCATCTGGCCAGTAATCATATACATGAATTTGACTGTGTTAAGTGGTTATTTCAACGGATACCCAGGGATTGATCATCTTTTTTCCGCTCAGACGAACTGGCGCTTACTCTTACCTTTTGTGGTAGCCATTGCAATTTTGGAAGTTGACCAACAGAAACTCATTCGATTTCTATTTGTACCTCTCTTATTAGTTTCACTCTATGGAATCATTCAGTATTTCACTGGTGCAGACTGGCTTCGCTCACCTGAGAGAAGGCTGACTACTCTTTATTACACTGCAGCCGACGGCACCCAGTTTTTTCATGGAAAGGGCAATTTTACCCACCATCTGACTTACGGTGGCTATTTACTATTGCTCTTCCCTCTTTTTTTCCTTTTCACGACTGTGAAGAACCTCTCTACTAAATGGCGATGGCTTTATGGACTTGGTAGCATTGTGATGCTTGCTGGCGCAATCTCATCTTTGGGACGAAGCATTTGGCTAGGAATTTTAATGGTGTTTTGGATTTTGTTGTTTCGAATTTCAAAAATTTTGGGAACTGCTTCCCTGATAATTGGGGTGGGGTTGGGTGGTTGGATTTTTCAACAAGCACTCAGTGGAGAGACCAAAAATTGGCAAATTAGAGATAATGCATTAGTTCAGCGTCTCACCAGCACATTTGATGTTGCAGCTAACAAGGATAGGTTGTTGATGTGGGATTCAGGTGTGCAAGGAATTCAAGACCACTTACTTTGGGGCATCGGCTACGGCAATGACAAAAATGTCATGGATCAATACCGGATAACATTAGCTGAAAAAAACAATCATCGTTTTAACAACAATGCCAGTGCTGGAGTGCACAACATTTATCTGCAGACATGGCTAAATTACGGAATCATTGGCTTTCTCGCCTACCTAGGAATCGTATTTGGCTTGTTGTTGACATGTGTCCTATCATTGAAAAGAGTAGAATCGGTAAGTTGGGAAGGTGCAATCTTATGGGGTGGACTTGCTGGAGTTTCCGGCTTTATGGTGGCTGGAGCTTTTGAAAATAACTTTCGGGATGGAGAAGTTCAAACTGCCTTCTTAATGTTGATGGGTTTAGTACTTCATCAGGTTTATCGGTTGAGAAACTAGAAATCACTTGCTTTTCTGAAAAATCTCCCATAATTTTTTCGGGTTAACATCTTTATCCTCCAAACGGCCAGATAGCTCAGTTGGTAGAGCAACGGACTGAAAATCCGTGTGTCGGTGGTTCAATTCCACCTCTGGCCACCAGTAATATACAATTAGATTAGTGGTTTATCAGAATTAGCTATTGCTCAAGATTTTGAATAGTAGCAAAAAAGTCGTAACCCGCTACTGAGTCCTTCCCGTTTCCCTTCTACAAAAACTACCAAAAAGTAATTACTTTCAAAGTTTTCTAAACCAACACTTTTTCCACCAGCATTGCTGCCCCTGCGGCTCTAGACCTCTTCTGGCAGGTGACCGGTCACCCGGAACCCATGCAGCAGAATCTCGTCAGTGGTCCGACCCAAACTCCAACGTTGTTGCCTCGCCACTTGCCGCAGCAGTTGCACCAGATCATCATGCACCATACAACTCAAATGCTTTCTTGGTTCCCGGTACACTTCT
>JAQWOT010000005.1 GCA_029245725.1 SAR324 cluster bacterium
CTTTGAAGAATTTTTGGCGTAATTCCCAAATTCCAAAAAATGTGAAAAACTCTTTTGTGCGATGATGCTAAATACTAATGCAATTTTCCCTTAATTTTTTCAGAAGTCTTGGTTTAAACTGGACCTATCATCAAATCGATACTTGAATTTGGGGAGAACCAATTTTCTTCAATTATGGGGATTGGTGATAATTTTTTCAAAAAATAGCCAACAAACTAGCCAACAATTTTTTTGGCTGGGGATGGTATTTTATGGAAGGATTTGGATAGAAGGAAGGGCGAATAATTCTAATAAAAACTGAATTATCAGAAATGTCGTGGAATGATTTGGATGGCTTTGGAATTTAAGGATGGTGCTGAAGGGGGAACTCGAACCTATACCCCACTCTTTCTAGGATTGCAGACCTCACTTCTCTGCACGCGTGTCCGATGGCTTCACTTTTTGAAGATAATCTTGGTTGGTTTAAGTTGAAAATATGAAGTTCTGTTTCGTATAAATTCATAGTAACAATACAATTTATTATGTTTTATAGCATTGAAAATCTTTAAAGACTCCTCGGCATTTTTTCCTCGTTTTCAATGCTGAGGAGTCAGGCCTAAAACAGGGTCTTCATCCCTCCAGATTGATAATCTGCATTGTACTCTGGTCTACTCCTACCTCATCAATGGCATCCTGATTCTCTGCCATTGCCTTTTGCATGACCTCCATGGATTCCAGTTCATGGACAACGTAAAATCGATTGGTCTCTTGGTGGTATCCAAATCCAAGATCAATTAATTTAGCATCAGAGCGGATCTTTTTGTGGCGATCACTTTCAAAGACGGTTTTGAAATGATCCCAACCCTTGGTTAACTCGGCACTAATAATGATTTTCATGGCATGTCTCCTAACTATTGATAGGGTGGTGATTTGAGAACTATGTGCCCTCAGGCATTCCGAAGTATTAGGTAGTTGACCTTTACGAACACAAAAATTCAACCTACTTGTTCGCAGAGTTAGATTACTGAGTCTGATGTTCCCTGATTTTGAATTCTAGGTCAGCAAGGGCGCTTCAATTTTTAGATGAGTGTTTGGGGCGCCAAGCTTTGATCAATGGGCTATCTACTCGATTTAATTCACAGCAAAATTGAGTGAAGATCAGATGTATTGGAGAGTGTGTTGTGAGATGCTGAAGGTCAGAAGCTGTCTGGCCCAGCACTGGTTAGGTTTGTGGTTAGTGAGGTGAAAGCAAGAGTTCTAGCATAAGGAATGTATATGACAAAAATGGAAAAACACAATAATGCTTGGGAGTTAGCACTACAAGAGAAAGATTTCTCTCTTGTAGATAAGCTCTATCACCCGAATTACCGTGGCACGGACAATTTGTTTGGTGTAGAGATGAACCTTGAGAATGATAAATCAACACTTCTTGATTACATTACAATGGTTTTGATAGGACCCAATCTCAACATTTATGAGGATGAAAAGCAGCTATATTATGAGCAATATCATAGATATAAAGACTCAGATATTTTCATGCTAGCAAAACACACTTTTAGCTATGAAAGCAAAAATATAATCAGCAGAGATATTGTTTTTGAAGAATTGAACTATGATCCCAGCGAAGGTCAGGACTGGAACTGGGTGGACTATGGGTGAGCAGCAAGCAGTTGGTTACACCATCGTAGAAATCAAATCACGGACACTAGAATAGGGAAAATGAGCTATGGCAAATGCACTAGTTGGAAAAGCCTCTGTTTCCATTACCTGTTTAGCCCCAAATGACACTGCTGCGGAAGCGTTGAGAGATTTCTTTGTGGGCCACAGAGAATTTATGGAAGAGAAAAGCTATCAGAATGGACCTTTAAGCATGGTCCACTATTCCATTTCAGAGAGTCCTGAGTATGAGCGAGATGACGCTGCTTGGGCACAAGGGAAATATCCAGAAACCACTGGCAAAACCATTTTTCATTTGTACGAGATTTATGAATCAGCAGATGGACTGCATCATCATTGGATTGAATCAGCAGAGTTTCTCCCAATTTTTAGGGAACTATGCGCAACCCATCAAATAAAAGTGGAAGTCAATAATCAGATGAGGGTAATCCAGAGTTTGTGGGACTAAATAAGGCTGAGGAGTCCTTTAACCCTTTCAAGTGACCGGAGGGGCTTAGTGGTTTGAAGAATTTGTGCAGGGGAGGAGTCCATCACCCTGAGCAATGCCTCTGTGATGCGACTCATCTCCCCTGCACAAATTCTTCAAACCACTAAGCCCCTCCGGTCACTTGAA
>JAQWOT010000006.1 GCA_029245725.1 SAR324 cluster bacterium
AGCAGCGGCAGATGAGGCTCCGGATCCATTGACAATCAATCGCAGACTGGATTGGGAAGGGTTGACGATCCGCTACCTTGACAGCGAGGAAGGCGAGCGGCCGTTGATCTGTCTGCATGGCTTTGGGGGAGACAAGAACAACTGGCAGTTCAACCTGGCGGCCTTGGCTCCCAACAGACGGGTGTTGGCTCCGGACTTTCCAAGCCATGGAGACTCGACGGTCAGTGCCGAGCACTCTTCACCGCTAGCCTATGCCAAGATGGTCTCCGCGATGATCGATCAGTTGGAGTTGGGGCAAGTGGATCTGGTGGGTCATTCGATGGGGGGTCTGGTGGCCTTACTGGTGGCCCGGGAGAGTCCGGCAAAGATAGGAGCGTTGACTTTGTTGGCGCCAGCAGGGATTGGGACCGAAATCAATGCCGGTTATGTCGATGGCTTTGCCACGGCCAATAGCCGTAATGGATTGAAAAGTCTTGCACCGCAGTTATTTGCTGACAAAGAGATGGTCAGCCGGCAGATGGTAGCTGACCTGCTGAAGTACAAGCGCCTGGATGGAGTGGAAGAAGCGTTAGTCCAGTTGGCAAAAAAGCTCCACAGTGGTGGAAAGCAAATTGAAGACTTGAGCAGCGTAGCCCAGAGTATTCCAACCAAGATTTTCTGGGGCAAGGCCGATGAGATCCTGCCTGTGAGCAATTGTGCTCAGTTGAGTGGAGTGGACGTTGAGCAGTTGGAGTGTGGGCACATGGCCCATATGGAAGCCGCTGATCTCGTTAATAAGCATCTAGGTAGCTAATTCTTAAAAACCTTTTCAATTGCAGATTTCTATCAAAACAAAGTTCGAAATTTGGTAGAGAACTACATCCGTTGGGAGTTCTATACCCAATGGCTAAAATGGCTGGGTTGATTGAAGTTATTTGAATTCGATGAGCCCTTCTTAACCGTGATTTGCTCTTCTTGTTGAGGAACAAATCACAAAAAACAACCATCCTTAGGGAGGTCTAATGTTTTACATACCAAAGGACGCGATCTATAAAAAGGTCAGTCGACGCGATTTTTTGAAAATGGGCGGTGGTGCTGCGACAGCCTTGGGAGCAGGGTCAATTGCACTTGGCCTGAGTTCCGTAATCAATCGAAGACCTGTATATGCACAATCTTCCGATGCAGCAAAATGGAAGCAATATGAGGGTTCAAAACTCGTATTTATGAGTGAGAATACCCCTCCTTCCTTTGCTATCCGTGATAACTTGAAGACATTTTATGACCTGACAGGAATCGAAGTTGAAATCCTCACAGACGACCTACCAGTTGTTCAACAGAAAGTAGGAATTGACCTCAGAGGCGGAAATTCCGACTTCCACCTGAACTACATTCAGGACAAGCCAATTGGTTCTCCGTTCGCGGACTACTATGAAGATTTGAACAAATACACCGGTGACAACACTTTGCCCCAAGATCCTGAAGGGTACGGTGAAGATGTCTGGTTCGAAAACTTCCAAAAAGCATGTGGTGTCTTCTATGAAGCAGGTCGAATTGTCGCTTTCCCTTATGACTGCGCTGTTGCATGCTCTTTCTACCGTCAGGATCTCTTCGAAAAACTCAGTAAGGATTTCGAAAGTGAGCATGGTTACCGAATGGAGTTTACAGCCGATACTACGTGGAAGCATGTTTATGAGTATGCAGCTTTCTTCAAGAAAGTTCGTGAAGGTGGCAACTCTGATATTCCTTACGGGTATGCTCAGCACCAGGGATCTTTTGCTTGGACAACCCAGTTAGACATTCAGCGAATGCTCTTCTCACATGGTCGTTGGACAGAGTTCGATGTCGATGACACCCTGGGTTCAAAAGATCCAGGCAAGACTAAGTGGGGAGATGCTCAGTCTGTAGCAGTGATGACAAAATTCAAGGAACAAGCTGACGTAAGCCATCCAGACAACTTGGCAAACGGTACTTTGGAATTGAATACAGTTTATCAAGCAGGCCAGATTGCGATGCAGGTTCAGTATCATGAATTTGCTGCTTCTTGTGAAGATGAAAAGACCTCAAGAGCAGCTGGTGGCAAGACTGGTTACGCTCCATGTCCTAAAGGTGAATCTAGTTGGATCGTAGGTGGTGGTCAGGCTGTCAATGGAACTAACTGTGGTATTGGTGGAATAGGAATCAATGGCAATGCTACAGAAGATCAAAAGCGAGCTGCTTACATCTTTGCAATCTGGGCAACTTCCAAGAACATTCAATATGACGTACTCCGTGGCTTGGGTGGAACCCCAACTAGAAAGTCAGTGCTTGAAATCCCAGAAGTGAAAACTGCACGCAACCGCCCAACGAATATGCCTAATGCATTGACCTTCGATGCTGTTTATGATCACGGGATACGGGACCCACACTTTGTGCTTGGCCCAAAGATTCCGGAGGTAAACGAGTATCATAAAATCCTAGCTACAGAAGTTCAGCGCTGTGTGGCTGGAGAACTGTCTCCTGAAGAAGCTTGTGAGGCAATTCGTGAGCAGACTGACGAAGCTAACGGATATTTCTAACCTTGACCACCTCCCGGTTGGTTGTTGACCAACCGGGAACCTTGTAGACATTGAAATCAATGCAAACAACACTTACGAATGGCATTGCAGAAGGACAGCTTACGAATGCTGCAAAACTCGCCAATGTTTCTAAAGATCAATTTCGGATGTCAAATGGTATCCGAGTAATTGATTACCAGCCCACCAGTCGCCACGCAGCTCCATCAAACAGATACTACCTGTGGTTAATTCTACCAGCAGTGATCGTTCTTGCTTGCATCACACTCTATCCATTTTTCTGGTTAATTTGGATGAGCTTTCACAAAGTAGACATGATGCGAGGTGATATTTGGAACAATTTTGCGAATTGGCGAAGGTTACTCGGTGATCGGAGCTTTGGAAATGGTTGGTATCTCCTACTGAAATACAGCGCAATGTGCATGATCATGGAAGTGGGATTGGGCGTGCTGCTCGCAGTGATTTTAAATCGTTCTAAATACGAGAAAGCTTTAGTGACATTATTCCTGATGCCAATGATGATGGCACCTGTCGTAGCAGGGCTTGTTTGGTATTACCTCTATAACTCCACCTTTGGTTGGTACCATTGGTTAATGCAAAGCGCTGGAATATTAGGTGAGAAATCGATTTTGGGGGATACAGGTACAGCAATGTGGGGAATCGTCATAGTGGATGTATGGCAATGGACACCTCTTATCATTCTAATCACCTTGGCTGGTATGAAGCGCGTTCCAAGAGACCAACTGGAAGCAAGTATGGTGGACGGGGCTGGAGATTGGCGCAATTTTTTTCAGATTACTCTTCCGAATCTATATCCGTTTTTGCTGATCGCAATTTTGCTGCGCTTTATGGACAACTTCCGGTTTATCGATGCCCTTTTGGTATTGACGGGTGGTGGTCCTGCAAATTCTACAAAAATTCTTCCAACCTATCTATTTGATGTGTCCTTTCAATTCTTCAAGTTAGGCCGTGGGGCTGCAATCGCCCTTACGCTACTCTTGGTCACAATTATTCTAGGGATGATTCTCGTCAAGGTTTTTGAGAGTCCAGCTGGCAAAGTCAATCAGGAAGGAAACTGAGATGGCGTCATCAGATATTGTTCAATACCAGACTCCTTTAAGGAAAATCGGCAACATACTTATTGGTGTGTTTCTGGCGATTTACCTAGTCTGGACCTTACTCACGTTTTTGATGATGTTTGTGTCTTCTTTGAAGGATTTGCTCGAGGCCTTTAAGCTTCCAGCGGTTGGAGATTGGGCAGGTGTCACGATGTTCTTCGATTTCACACCCACCTTGCGACACTATGAAAATCTGTTCTTGGACAAGAACTTTGGCACTTACATGATGAACAGCATCATCTCCGCGGGTGGTTCTGCAATCATCTCAGTGGTTCTGGGCTCAATGTGCGCTTATGCACTCTCAAGGACTGAATTTCGGGGCAAGAAGGATCTGCTGTTTTGGATTATTTCCACCAGAATGGCACCAGTTGTAGCGGTAATGGTTCCACTCTATGCGATCTTCAGAAACTTTGAATTGGTTGGAACTTTGCCAGGGCTGATTCTGGCTTATACGACCTTCAACCTCCCGTTTGCTATCTGGATCTTAAAAGGCTTCTTTGACAACGTGCCCTACTCTATTGAGGAGGCACAGATGTGTGATGGTGCGAATCGATTTGAAGCATTTGTCTCAATTCTACCCTTGGTTGCTCCGGGAATCGGAGCCTTCCTGATCTTGTGCGTTCTCTTCGGATGGAACGATTTCTTATTTGCCTCCATTATCGGATCAGGCGGTGCGAAAACACTTCCAGTCGCAACCAAAGAACTGGTGCAGCCACAGAATATTCAGTGGGGTAGCATCATGGCAGCTGGTGTTGTAACAACCATGCCAATGATGTTCCTTGGACTGCTGGTTCGTCGTTATCTTGTCACTGGCCTGACCATGGGCGCTGTTCGCGAATAATCTTCAACTAATCTGAAAACATGGCATCTGTTTCAATCAAAAATGTCTGGAAATACTACGGGGAAACTGCCGCTGTCAAAGACCTCAATCTTGAAGTCCAAAATGGGGAATTCCTTTGCGTATTGGGTCCATCAGGATGTGGTAAATCTTCTAGTTTGAGAATGTTGGCTGGGTTAGAACATATTTCTGCAGGTGATATTCATTTCGGGGATCGGCGAGTGAATGACTTACCACCCAAGGATCGTGATATCGCGATGGTTTTTGAGAACTATGCTCTCTATCCTCATAAGACTGTTTTCGACAACATTGGAAACGCCCTTAAACTTCGCAAAGTTGATACATCCAACATTCAGCAGAAAGTTGAGAGGGCTGCTGAAATGCTGGAAATCAAGCATCTGCTTCAACGCAAACCAATGGAGCTTTCAGGTGGCCAGAAGCAAAGAGTTGCGATTGGACGTGCCATCGTTCGGGAACCGGAGTTGTTTCTCTTTGATGAACCAATTGCTCACTTGGATGCCAAGCTCAGAGCTCATATGCGAGGGGAACTGAAGATTCTTCAGAGAAAACTAGGGACTACCATGGTTTATGTGACTCATGATCAGATGGAAGCTCTATCGATGGCGGATCGTGTAGCGGTCATGCACGAGGGAGTTTTACAGCAATACGGAACACCTCAAGAGATTTATCACAAACCAGTGAATGCTTGGGTTGCTGGTTTTGTAGGTGAACCACCCATGAATTTTCTAGATTGTGAACTGCTCCAAGAGGGTGACGCTATTCATGTGAAACATTCTACATTCTCGGTTTCTCTTCTCCCTGAACAATCTAGTATAATTAATAGCGCAAAGCTTGAACGCAAAGTTCAGCTTGCGATTCGTCCGGACGAGATTCACATCAACGGTGAGCAGTTAGCTGAGTCTATCAAAGCTGAGGTGAAGATCACGGAGCCTCTTGGAGGGGATATGCTGGTTGATACCAATGTTGGCAAGGAAAAAGTCTTGGTCAAAACGAAACCAGATTTTACAGCATCGATGGGCCAAGAGTGCTTCCTCAGCTTTGACAAACAGCGCTGGCATGTCTTTTCAAGTGAGACAGGATTAGCTTTCTTTTAGGGCCTGTCATCTATTTAGCCAAGTGACACGCTATCCACTGGATACCCGCTAGAAAAAAGGGCTCGCCTATCGTAACGGGTTGCAATCCCCCGGTATTGCTTCAACTAAGCAAAGAAGTTCTCACTCAGGTTTTGTAAGGTGTCGCAACTCACAATCTTCTCTGAGTCGCAACTTTGTTTAAATCTTCCAGATGGAGTCGTCAAATATCAGCGGTTTGAACCTCCAATAAACATCTCCACCGTTAACTCAACAGCTTGGGATTTAACACGCCTACAAGCTCAGTTCATGCTCGGACGGCAACATCGCCTGCACTTGCTACAATCTGACCAGCTACCTCATCTGGAATCAGAATAGTCATTATCTGTTTCCATGAATTCCAGATTCCCATCTGTTTTCTAACTTCTCACTGATCTTCGTTCGTTGTTCTTGGGTCAGTATCGTATGGAAGTCAGTGAAACCTTGAGCCAATAATGGCAGCTTGGACTGGACTTCAGACCATCTAACATCAAGCAGGGCTTCCACATCCTCAACATTCACTGAGTCCTGTTGCATCTGCTCGTAAATCTCCTCTCTCATTTCTTTATGCTGTTGCTTAATTTCCGCTGATTTACTGCGTAAAGTGTTAATGAGATTGGTTATCTCTTTCTCTTGTAGATCATCAAGGTCTAGTGCGATGGATATTCCGAAGACGATTCGAGAGGTATTTGAAGATTCCAGACGCTCAAAATGATTGGATTTCCAACCTTTGGACATTCGCTCTTTTACCCTACTGCGTTGTTCAGGAGTCAGCATCGTATGGAAGTCAGTGAATTTTTGCGCTAGCACTGGCAACTTGGCATTGACAGAAGCCCATTTGGCTTTAAGCAGAGCATTCACATCCTCCACATTCACTGAGTCTTGCTGCATCTGAGCAAGCATCTCTTCTCGCAGTTGCGCCCGAAGTTCCCTGAGTACCTCAAATTCAGGACGGGCGTTCTCAACAACCCTCGCCATTTCCTGCGCCTGCGAATCATTGAGATCAAGTTTGCTGGATGTTTCTGAAACAATATCGGATGTGCTCCTAGAATCTGGCTGGCCACAACCTACCAAAAACGTCGCTGATGTAACCGCGATTAGCAAAGACTGCCTTATTGTTTTGAAAGTTTTGGATTCTGACATAGCGCTTCTCCTAAAGTAGCGTGATTTAAATTCCCTTATGTCCTATGAGTTGAACCTCTTGGGGCGATGAACTGAGAATTAGTATAGGAGACAAATCTTTCACCAACCTTTCGAAAACCTTACAAAATAGAAAGGTTAAGGAAACGGCTTCCAGATTGGAGAAGACGAGTTAAACTCATCCAATATTTTCAATATCTGGAGAAGCTTCATTGAAACTACTTTTGCTAGAGGATGACCCTAAAGTCGCTGATTTCATAACGAAAGGTCTAAGAGAAGCTGGGTTTGTTGTTGAGCATGTTTCAGAAGGTGAAATTGCTCTGAGCTTAGCTAAATCAGAGGATTATGATGTGGCAGTACTGGATGTTATGGTTCCAGGCTTGAGTGGACTTTCCGTAATTCAGACACTGCGAGAGCAGAAAAACACAATTCCTGTTCTTATTCTCAGTGCCAAGCACACATTGAAAGATAGGGTGAGAGGAATTGAGTTGGGAGCGGACGATTACCTGACCAAGCCTTTTTCCTTCACAGAATTGCTTGTCCGCGTACAAGCTCTGATCCGACGAAACTCGCTAAACACAGAACCAACTACCCTCCAATATGCAGATCTGGAGATGAATCTGTTAAGCAGGGAAGTGTTCCGCTCCAGGTATCTTCTGCAATTGCCGCCACGCGAATTCAGCTTGCTAGAATACTTTCTCAGGTACCCAGGTCGAATACTGTCCAAAACATTTATTTTAGAACATGTCTGGGATTATGATTTTGATCCTCAAACAAATGTAGTTGATGTGCTTGTTTCACGTTTGCGCAGCAAGGTAGACAGAGACTTTGAAACCAAACTGATCCATACACTCCGTGGTGTGGGATATGTACTTAAGCTTTGAACGCTTGAACCCCCGTAGCTTCCAAGCACGGATGACTATCTTTGGTATTCTACTTTTCTTTTTCTCAGCCTTATTGGTAGTTGGGTTCTCTGGATTTTTCCTGCACAGAGAGTTTGAGTCTAGACTTCAGCAAAGCATTCTCGGGCAGCTGGAGC
>JAQWOT010000007.1 GCA_029245725.1 SAR324 cluster bacterium
TTTGTGTTGTGGAGAAGACTTTTTCACTTCATCCAATGAAATCAACATTTAGTAGCAAACTGTGCATAAGAGAGGTAGCACTTTGCAACCTGGATAACAACCATCATCTCAGCCAAAGCAGTATAGAAAAGAACTAACAAATTCGACAGGATCAGTCAATTGATGAGAGCTGTCTCACTAATCAACTTGGTTGCGAATAGAAACGGTAGAAGTAAAATGGAGGAAGCGAACGGGAGGAGGAGTGCTGACGCGGGCAAAAGGATATGCCTACGTCAGCCCCAATCAGGAAAAGAAATCAGTCGAAACGACCTAGGCCAATCTTACGGAAGGGATCTGTTCGATAGCGGACGACCTTAAACGCAGCATCCCCTGGCAAAATTTCCTCACCTTTCGCCGGTTCCAACAGCGCCCAGGACTCACTCTGCTTGCTGCGGAAGATCTCTAAGGTACCAACCAACTTACCATAGTCTTCGCTATGGGTCGTGATGCGGCTGGACTTCCCTCCACCGTGATCCACAATTTCTGGTGGACTTGAGCGCTGGTCACGCCGGAAAACTGCAAAACGATCCAATTCCTCTGCACCCTGATCCATCCCAACATTCAGCTTGGCAACTTTACGTCTCTCGAAGGTCTCAACAAGAAAGGCCTTTAGTGGAAGCGCTGCTTGAAGCTTGGGCCGCAGATCCATGCGCATTTCTTCTAGCTCAGACTGCTGGTATGGGAAGGTTTCCTCTGCAAGTTTTTTGGTTGGTGACAACTGATAGAGGTGCATGGTGACGACTGCACTCCAATCATCATCATCGTGGGAGAATGTAGCTGGTGATGTATCGAGCATCACCAGATACTTGACCCTTAGCGCTTCTCCAAGCTTGATGGCATCGTCTTCACGTGTGGTATCCAACATTCGATATTCGTTGGAATCCAGCACTTGTCTCATGCGTTCTTCAGGAAATACTTGCAGGTTGCCAGCATCTTCCATCATCGACTTGATGAAGGTCACACTGTTGTCATTGGCGTAGCTCGTCACTCCCGGTTGAGTACGTGGCGGCAACACAGCAACAAAGGGCATCTCCAGCGTCAATTCTTCCAATGTCGGTGCAAAAGGGGCAGAACGGCGGTCTTCGGCGAAGGTCCGCAGCTTATTGATATCTGGAGTTGTAGATAAACAGGATGCCAACAGGCTGCTACAAAGTAGTAGCAGGAGCCAGCTTGTGCTTTTGCCAACAATGCCCTTTGGAGTCGGTTGCATCTTGGCATCTTGCCCCAAATCCAGTGACAAGCAGCCACCGATCTTTGGTATTCCTTTCTCAATTTCCATATTATAGCGTCGCATAACGGCTCCGATAGTAAAGTAGAGGTTCACTCTCAAACGCTTGACAGTCCAGTACCTCTGCCAGCAGCAGGACATGATCGCCCCCATCGTATTCCTGCCAAAGTTGGCACTCTAGTACTGCCAGACAACCGGCTAAAAGTGGTTGGCTCGCAGGCTTGGGCAGCAACGGCCAATCCATGAAAGGCCACCGATGTTTGTCACTGGCAAAGTGATTTGATAACTCCTGTTGATCTGCCGACAGAATGTTGACAGCATACCCACCAGATCGGCGAATATGCTCTCCCATTGGCGATCTCTGCTGAAGCGCAAAAGAAACCAAGGGAGGCTCCAGCGAAACCGAGGCAAAGGAATTGATTGTTACCCCGTATTGCTCTCCCTCCGGTGTACGGGTCGTGATCACCGTGATTCCTGTGGCGAACCGACCGAAGACCTGGCGCAGGTCCTTGGAATCCATGAATGTAAAACAGTTTGGCAGAAAGGAGTGAAACCAGCCTAGCGGAAAATAAAGCGCTTGGCTAGCCAGAGATCAACGAGCAACAATTATCTTAAGCTAGTCTACTGCAACAGGTGGGCAAATTCTTGGGAATCCAGTCAAAAGGCAAAAAAAAACGGGATTGCCCGTGCAAAAACGAACAACCCCGTTTGCTAGAATAATGAAATCAGCTTAACTGAATCTCAGAAAGCGTATGACCACTCAGCTTCCATACCGCTAGCTGAGCCACCGCCGTTAGCCTTGTCTGTGTTTGCATTTGATGTACCGACACCCAGCTTGAGGGTAACTGCTTCCACAAAAAATGGCATTCCATAAGAAGCTGAGATGCGTGTGACCTTCGTTTCGTCTGCTTCAGCACCATCTCCTAAGACCTCAAAAGAGGCTCCTACATTTTGTCCCCCACCAAGGCCTACTTTTACAAAGCCATTCAGGACATTTGGTGTAGTTTCGACATTACCATCTTTCTGGGTCTTGCTTGAATAACCCAAACCTACCTCTGCAGCACCAGCAGCGACCTGACCCTGCAACTGGTAAGCAGTATCTGTCTTGTCTTCTGTGTCTGAGCCGTCTTGTGCGCTAAAACTCAGTGAGTAGAAAGTTGCTGATACTTTCACGTCACCGAAGCCCATTTTGATGTTTGGTCGGATACCACTTACATTTGTGGTTGTCTTTCCAGTTCCATCTGACTTGGTCAAGGCATAGGCATGGGTTGCATCTTTGGTCATCCAAGGAACTTCGGCAGTGATATTTATGTCACCAGCATTAATACCCAAACCAAGACCCTCGAGGTCCGAAAGAACAATGTGTTCAATGTTGCCCACACCGAAATCAGAGGCACGGAAATATCCTAAGCCATTAGAGTAATTCTCAGTTTGACCAAATTTTCCAACTTTTACAGTCAAGGTCTTGTTGCTTCCCTGAATGTAAACGTCACCATAACCCGTTGTACCAGTGATGTCAGAAAGATCTGCAAATGCTTTGATGGAATTATCTCCCGAGGTTGCCGTTCCTGTCATCTCGAAACTGACTTTACCGGCTTTCTCATCATCTTTCAGAAATTCGAAAGCATAGCTTGCACTATCACTAACCTTACTGGTCAACTTAGCATTGACATCACCGACGTAGGTATCTTGAACCGTGGTAGTGTCTCCACCATCAGGCGTCACTGTCGTATATTTCATGCCTACAACAATCTCCCCGCCCATACTCATAGCGTGACCGTCTGCAAAACTAGGGGCTGCTAGTGCAGCGGAAGCGAGTGCGGCCAACATCAGGCTTTTAAACTTTTTCATACTACTCCTTACAAAGTTAGGAATCGGTTGGTTGCCCGCCCCGATCGCCTGGCAGCAGGGGACAAGCAGTCAACTTTCGTCGACATCTTT
>JAQWOT010000008.1 GCA_029245725.1 SAR324 cluster bacterium
ACCTCTGTAATAATCCTGAAGCTTTTGGGTAGCCTGGTTGAATGCCTCAAAGCCCTGCACCAGTAACTGGGCATCCAAAGTCTCCTCTTCCGGGTCCAGTACCAGGAATTGAGAAGGATCCGGCAATTCATAAGTCAGTGGTGCCAATTGGCGCTTCTCATTACCCATATACGAAGCTCTCTGGACACCATGTTCCCGCGGAGGACTCAGCCACCCTCAAATTGCATTTAAAGAAAATTGTTCTACTCCAGTGATTCCCTGAACTCAGGACTTTTTTGGGACAGATATAAACCCACCAGATGCAGAAATTGTGCAAGATCACATACTCCACTATTCAAGTCAAGTCACCTCAACATTTGAAATCTGCATTCATGACATTGATATTTACACAAGTTTATTTTCATGAGTTTTGGGGGATTTCAGAAATTCAACACAAATTCACTTCAAAGAATACACAAAATTTGCTCAAGCAAGTTTGATTCTCAATTAAAATTGATAATTAGTGGACTGATTAAAAAATAGATAAATTTTAATCAAAAATAATTAGTAATCATGGAAATTCAGTAATTCTTGAGGATTAACTGATTATATATTAATCAGTTATAAGAATTTCAGTAATTAAGAACAATTCTTGTTGAAATTATTTTCTGGCATTCTGGCTGCAGAATTTTTATTGTCTTTTTGAATGGCAATCACCTTGAATTTTAATCTTCACCCCCAAGGCAAATATGATTTGGAAAAAACATTCTTCATTTGCAAAGCGTCTCCTGCTGACCGGTTTGGCAGGATTAGTAGTTGGTTTAGCAAATGCTGCGGACACTATCAAAGTAGGCGCACTTCACTCGTTGTCTGGAACAATGGCAATCAGTGAAACAACTCTTAAAGATACAGTGCTGATGCTCGTAGAGGAGCAAAATGAGAAAGGTGGCCTATTGGGTAAACAATAGGAAGCCGTTGTAGTGGACCCAGCTTCTGACTGGCCCTTATTTGCAGAAAAAGCACGTGAACTAGTTGACATCGAAAAGGTTGACGTAGTATTCGGCTGCTGGACATCTGTTTCTAGGAAATCTGTATTGCCCGTTTTTGAAGAACTAAATGGATTGCTCTTCTACCCAGTTCAATATGAGGGTGAGGAATCTTCGGAAAACGTATTTTATACGGGTGCCGCACCTAATCAGCAGGCAATCCCTGCGGTCAACTACCTGATGGACAAACTTGGAGTAGAACGATGGGTACTAGCTGGAACAGATTATGTCTATCCTCGAACAACCAACAAAATTCTTGAACAATATCTTAAAGACAGTGGAGTCGCTGCATCAGATATCATGATCAATTACACTCTTTTTGGCCATTCTGACTGGCAAACCATTGTCTCTGACATTAAGACATTTGGTTCTGAAGGAAAAAAGACCGCCGTGGTCTCCACAATTAATGGAGACGCAAATGTGCCATTTTACAAAGAACTTGGTAATCAGGGGATTTCTGCAGAAGATATTCCTGTAGTCGCTTTCTCTCTGGGCGAGGAAGAACTGTCAGGAATTGACACCGAACCTCTCGTCGGCCATCTAGCTGCCTGGAATTATTTCATGAGTGCTGACGCGGACGTCAACTATGACTTTATCGAAAAATGGCACGCTTTCATTGGCAATGAGGAACGTGTAACTAATGATCCAATGGAAGCTCATGATATAGGTTTCAACATGTGGGTTGAGGCGGTCGAGAAAGCAGGTACCACAGATGTTGATGCAGTCCGTGAAGCGCTGTATGAGCTTACTAGCCCAAATTTGACAGGGGGAGCCGCAGTGATGAATACGAATCATCATCTGACAAAACCTGTTTTGATTGGGGAGATCCAGGCAGATGGTCAATTTGAGACAGTGTGGCAGACCCCTGGTGGCGTCATTGGAGATGCATGGTCAGACTTTTTACCTGACAGTAAGCCAATTGTCGCTGACTGGACGGCTCCAATTTCCTGTGGAAACTACAACATCAGTACTGGCAAATGCTCTGGTCAAAACTACTGATCACCAAAAAAGTGACTCACTGATCAAACTGATCAATGAGTCATCCCTCCCCAATCCAGCGGTCATAACTCATGACCGCTACTACTAATTACCAAACCGATGAGCCGGGTCACCTTCCTCATTCTTCTGCTTCTTCCTCTTCATGTTCTTCATGTGGAAGGATCAGAATGGGAAAACATCCTACAACAATTGACCCAAAAAAAGTTTTCAGTCGTAGAGACAGCTGTCATAGCTTTAGGCCAATCTGTTGATCAGCGAGCCCAACCCTTGTTGGAGGCTATGCTTACAAACGAATTGTATCAACGAAAGA
The DNA here is from genome assembly GCA_029245725.1 of SAR324 cluster bacterium. Classification (NCBI taxonomy): domain Bacteria; class Deltaproteobacteria; species SAR324 cluster bacterium. The sequence goes on from JAQWOT010000008.1 coordinate 2,335, forward strand.
GTGACAAACAATTGGTGAGAGCGGTAGGCAGCCGAAATGATTACACTCTTTACGACATTTTTCAGGTTCAGAATTAGCTAAGGAGGTGATTTCTCATCAACTCAATCGCATTCGTGTCAACAACAAAATTCGTTCTACACTACATAACGCCCTAGCCCTCCTAGCTCTCTCCGATCCAGATCCTAAGGCAAGGAGTGAAGCTGCTCGTAAGCTACGAGATGGCCAAGCAGAAGAAATCTTGCCCCTCCTTCAACAAGCACTTGCCGATGAAAAAGTGGAATCAGTCCGAGAAGTTTTGCGGTTTAGTTTGGCCCTCCTTCAACTAAAGCATCCAGACCCAGAGATTCACCGCCAATCTGTAACACTACTGAGTGAATCTCTTGATCAAGACGTCAGGAATCTTCTGACTGAGCTACTACAGAAGGATACCTCAGGTAATTGGAATGAACCTGAGTTAGATATCCGAGAAAAAATCACAGCAACCCTGAAGCAAATTGAGTTTTGGGAAGACATCTATGGTGGAGTTGAGACGTTGTTTTTTGGGGTAAGTTTGGGGTCTGTATTGCTGTTAGCAGCAATCGGCCTAGCTGTCACCTTTGGTATAATGGGCGTAATCAATATGGCTCATGGTAAGATGATCATGCTGGGCGCCTACACGACCTATGTCATCCAGAAAGCATTGCCAAACCATGTGGAGTACTCCCTTTTCATCTCTATTCCAGCAGCGTTTCTCGTCGCAGGCACAGTGGGAATTATTCTCGAGCGTACTGTCATCCGATTAATCTATGGACGAACCCTCGAGACACTGCTGGCAACTTTCGGAGTGAGCCTTTTTCTTCAGCAAGCTGTCAGGAGTATTTTTGGACCCCTCAACCAAAACGTACTGACCCCAAGTTGGATGCAGGGAATCTTGGAAATCAATCCCCTTCTATCAATCACCTACAATCGTCTGACCATCATCCTGTTTGTTCCATTCGTACTGCTGACGTTATTCGCTCTTCTAAAAGAAGTCATTTCGGCCTGGAAATGCGTGCAGTCACCCAAAATCAGCGGATGGCCAATGCAATGGGAATCAGAGCCGACCAAGTTGACACCCTCACCTTTGGCTTGGGTTCAGGAATCGCTGGAATTGCTGGGATAGCTCTGAGTCAACTAACTAATGTGGGCCCAAATTTAGGGCAGTCTTATATCATCGACTCTTTCATGGTCGTAGTCTTCGGAGGAGTGGGCAATCTCTGGGGAACTTTCTTTGGGGCCATGAGCCTGGGCTTGACCAATAAGCTTTTGGAGCCTTTCGCTAGAGCAGTTGCAGCAAAAATCATCGTGCTCGTTTTGATCATTCTCTTCCTTCAGAAGAGACCTCGCGGCATGTTTGCACTCAAGGGACGATTTGTTGAAAACTAGCATCTCAAGAAATGAGTGACACAAAAACTAACCTCAATCATGCAAACAAACTCATTTTTCAACACCTTACTAGCTGATTCAGGTGCTCGATGGTTCCTTGGCTGTCTCCTGGCTCTGGTCACTCTAGTTCCCGTACTGAACGGTCTCATTAGCCAAGACTCTGTGCTTCACATCCCAACTTATGCTGTAAACCTGATGGGCAAGTATCTTTGTTTCGCTTTACTTGCTCTCTCGCTAGATTTGGTCTGGGGATATTGTGGAATTCTCAGCCTTGGACACGGTGCTTTTTTTGCGCTAGGTGGCTACGCATTTGGGATGCATTTGATGCGGGAAATTGGAGAACGTGGAGTATATGGGCATCCAGTTCTGCCTGATTTCATGGTGTTCTTGAGCTGGGAAAACTTACCTTGGTATTGGTGGGGCTTTGACTCATTTATTTTTTCGATCCTGATGGTTCTTCTGATTCCAAGACTTTTGGCCCTTGTCTTTGGTTGGTTTGCCTTCCGTTCCAGGGTTACTGGTGTCTACCTTTCGATCATTACTCAGGCACTTACCTATCTCTGATGCTTGCTTTTTTCCTAAACGAGCTTGGATTTGGTGGGAACAATAGGCTGACTAATTTCAAAGATGTTTTAGGGATTGAACTGCAGGCGGATTCTACTCGGCGGGGACTCTTCATCATTTCAGCATTTGCTCTGGCTGGGGGCTTTGTTTTATGCCGCTGGCTGCTCAAAACCCACTATGGAAAGGTTTTGTTGGCTGTCAGAGATGCAGAGAGTCGGAGTCGTTTCCTTGGATATCACACAGCAAATTATAAACTATTTGCGTTTGTCGTTGCGGCTATGCTCGCAGGATTAGCGGGTGCCTTGTATGTACCTCAGGTTGGTATCATCAATCCTGGTGAATTTTCTCCACTAAATTCAATTGAGATCGTTATCTGGGTTGCTGTAGGGGGAAGAGGTACCCTCTATGGTGCTGCCTTGGAGCAATCGTCGTTAATTTAGCAAAAACCTGGTTTACCGGAGCAATGCCCGAGCTTTGGCTGTTTGTTCTTGGTGGAATGTTTGTTTGTGTAACTGTTTTGTTGCCTAAGGGCATCGTGGGCATTCAATTTTATCGAGACAAACTTTTTCAACACAGACTGAAGACTCCTCTCAAACCTTCAGGTTCAGAGGCACGTTTGTCAACCAGCCTGTTCTCGTCCACGGAGAAAAATTCTCAATGAAAGTATCCTCTATCTAGATGGTGTAACCGTCACCTTTGATGGCTTTCGGGCATTGAATAATTTATCGATCCTACTAGAACACGGAGAATTACAGCCGATCATCGGACCAAACGGAGCAGGAAAAACTACGATGATGGATGAGATAACTGGCAAAATCTGCCTTGATCAAGGAGACGTCTTCTACCACAACCAAACGATCAATCTAGCGACATTGGATGAAAGTGAAATCGCCCAGCTTGGCATTGTCAGAAAGTTCCAAAAACCAACCGTTTTTGAGCAGCAAAGTGTCTCTGACAATCTTTACTTGGCTCTCAAGGCAAACAGAGGAATCTGGGCTGCTTTGTCATTCAAAACTTCAAGAACACTTCAAGAGCTTGTGGAACAGGTGCTCATGAGAATTCGCTTAATTGAACGTCAGCATGATCCAGCAGGCTCCCTCTCGCACGGTCAAAAGCAGTGGTTAGAAATTGGAATGCTGCTTGTTCAGGACGCTCAACTACTGCTAGTTGATGAACCAGTTGCTGGGATGACCGATGCAGAAACGGAACAGACTGCTGAATTACTTCAGGAAATTTCTGGTACTAAGTCCGTGATGGTGGTGGAACACGATATGGAATTTGTCAGGGCTCTGGATTGTAAAGTTTCGGTCTTACATGAAGGAAGTGTTCTGGCCGAAGGGACTCACTTAGAAGTACAGTCCAATGCTACCGTGATCGAAGTCTACCTCGGGAGGTAATATGTTACAGATGGAGCAAGCTGATCTTTACTACGGAGCGAGCCAAACACTCCGAAAGGTTAACCTGAGGGCGGCGATTGGCAGTGTAACCTTTCTTCTCAGAAGAAATGGCGTCGGCAAAACCTCTTTGCTTCGAGCCATTGTTGGCCAGCAACCACTCCGTGAAGGTTCCATTCATTGGGCAGGAAAAGATATTACAAACTGGCCTGCTTGGCAAGAGATCACGCCCTGGAATTACCTACGTACCCCAAGGACGAGAAATTTTTCCACAACTCACAGTTGAAGAAAATCTAAGATCAGGATACACCTGCTTGGCAAGAGAGAAAAAACGTTTTGATGGGGAGGTTTTTTCAATTTTTCCAGTACTTCAACAAATGCTAGGCCGACGTGGTGGAGACCTCTCTGGAGGACAGCAACAACAACTGGTAATCGCCCGTGCCCTGGTGACCCAACCAAAGCTATTGTTACTTGATGAACCGACAGAGGGAATTCAACCCTCCATTATTCAAGACATAGGTCGAGTCATTCAAACGCTGCAGGAACGGGGAGAAATGGCAATATTGTTGGTTGAACAATACTTTGATTTTGCTCGTG
>JAQWOT010000009.1 GCA_029245725.1 SAR324 cluster bacterium
TTTGTTAGTTCTTTTCTATACTGCTTTGGCTGAGATGATGGTTGTTATCCAGGTTGCAAAGTGCTACCTCTCTTATGCACAGTTTGCTACTAAATGTTGATTTCATTGGATGAAGTGAAAAAGTCTTCTCCACAACACAAAGCTAATTTTACGGGATGCTATGTTGACAACCTTGGAAGCTACTCTAGAAAAAGATGGCACCATTTGATGGATAAAACTGTTGCCAGGTAGTCGTTATCAAATTTTAGTGACGCTGTTAGAAAAACTACCAGATGAAGATAGGGAATCGAGCTTACTTGCTGAAGCAACATTGGCTGAAGACTGGTTGCGGCCTGAAGAAGAGGAAGCATGGGCCCATTTGCAGTAGGCTCAGTCGTGTTGATTCACGTTCCTTTCTCTGACCTGTCTTCCAGTAAACTTAGACCAGCGCTGCTCTTAAAGGAAACTACACAAATCCTGGTGGCCCTGCTGAATCCAGAAGTAGCATGAAGCCTTCTTTCCCCCTCTTGCTGGGAGTGCTCAACGTCACTCCAGATTCTTTCTCGGATGGGGGAAAGTTCCTGAAAGTCGAAGCAGCCCGTTTGCAGGCTCAGCGCATTGTCGAGGCAGGAGCAGATTGGCTGGACCTAGGTGGGGAATCCACAGGACCGGGTAGCGTGGAGGTGTCTCTGGAGGAAGAACTCCGGCGGGTGCTTCCGGTGTTGGAATTGATTCGAGCAGATCATCCAGAATTGAAGATCTCTATCGATACCTGGAAAGCTGAAGTTGCCCGCAGATGCCTCTCTATGGGAGCAAAGGTGGTCAATGATGTGACTGCACTGCGTCGAGATCCTGCAATGGCTGAAGTCGTTGCTGAGGCTGGGGTTCCTGTCATCTTGATGCATGCCAAGGAAGCTGATGGCCGGACGACCCGAACAGTCCAGCACTACGACGACGTGATTTCGACCGTGAAGGCCTTTTTTGAGGAAAGAGTCCGTTGGGCCACGGATCATGGAATCCAGGAAGAACAGATAATTCTGGACCCGGGGTTGGGATTCTTCATCAGCGCCGAGGCTCGCTACAGCTTTGAGATCGTGCGTCGCTTGCCCGAATTGAAGGCACTTGGCTTTCCGTTGTTGCTGGGGCCTTCCCGCAAGTCCTTCCTGGCTGGAGTATCCCCAGGAAGAACCCTCTCAACCGAAGAACGCCTGATCCCTGGAGTCGCTCTGTCTGCAATTGCAGCTTGGCTTGGCGTCGATATCCTACGGATCCACGATGTTCAAGCAGAACGACTCTTGCTGGATACGGTGCAGGCACTTCGAGGATAAATGGAGTCGTGCTTCCTTGTAACCCTTTTAGGTACAGGGCACTCAAGTTAGAGCATCTCACGCCCCAATTCAGTTGTGAACTCAACGAACAAAAGTCCTCATCCTTAACCTGAGGTTGTTGATAAAGTGACCTCCTGAGGTCTTTCCTGTCCGACATCCTACCCAAGTAACCTCTTTCCTTGGTCTCGATTAAACCTGTCTGAAAAATTGTATAAATTTGAAATCAGTGAGAATTCAAAATTTGACTGAAAATCATCTATTTTTAGTCAAATTGTCATGAGGGCTGGGAGTGGAGATCTGGAAGATTTTCTTGGGAAAGAATTTAGCAAAAAAGTTCAGTAAATAAGCGCTAGCAAGCAAAAATCCAAGGGTTTTCTGAACAATGGAAAGCAGGCTCAGCGTAAGAAATATTGAAAAAATCAGGAACTGTATTTGGGAGGAAATTTTGTATTGCACGAAATTCCTCTAATCCAATTAGGAATC
>JAQWOT010000010.1 GCA_029245725.1 SAR324 cluster bacterium
CCAGCTATACCAGAGAAGAAAGCTTCACCGCTAGTGGCTCCATACATGACAGTGTTGCCAATCAGAATGTTTTCATCAGCCTTAAATGCGGATCTTTTGGGAGGATACACAATCAGCTTTCCTCCACTAAGTCCTTTACCCGTGTAGTCGTTGGCATCACCTTCTAACTCAAGTGTGACCCCCTTGGCCAAGAACGCTCCAAAACTTTGTCCTGCTGAGCCGGTCAGCTGACAATGAATGGTGTGATCAGGCAAACCCTCGGCTCCGTGGGCCAAAGCAATTTCTCCGCTGAGCATTGTACCAATCGCTCGATGGATGTTCTTCACGGGCATTTCAATTTTTACTGGCTTGCGTTGTTCGATTGCTTCCTTGGCGAGGGCAATCAATTCATGGTCAATCTGTTCATTAAGCCCATGATCTTGCTCCTGCGTGCAGTAGCGAGTGTCTCCTTTGCCTACAGGGATTTGTTTTAGGAGATTTGAAAGATCTATATGCTTGGCTTTCCAATGGGTAATATCGGAGCGTTGTTCCAAGCAATCTGATCTCCCAACCATTTCACTAAATGAGCGGAATCCACACATTGCCATGATTTCGCGCACTTGTTCTGCAACCATAAAGAAAAAGTTGATAACGTGCTCTGGTTGACCAACAAATTTTTTGCGTAGTTCAGGATCTTGTGTAGCGATTCCAACTGGGCAGGTGTTCAGGTGACACTTGCGCATCATCACACAGCCTATTGCGATGAGTGGTGCGGTTGAAAACCCAAACTCTTCAGCACCAAGCATAGCTGCAATAGCAACATCACGGCCCGTTTTCAGTTGCCCATCAGTCTGTAATCGAACACGACCACGCAAGCGATTCAGCAACAACGTTTGGTGCGCTTCAGATAATCCCAACTCCCAAGGAACTCCTGCATATTTTATTGAAGTCAATGGAGAAGCACCCGTACCACCATCATGGCCCGCAATCACAATCAGGTCCGCATGTGTTTTGGCAACTCCAGCTGCGATGGTTCCTACACCTGCCTCCGAGACCAATTTAACCGTAATCCGAGCCTTCGGATTCGCATTCTTCAGATCAAAGATCAACTGTGCGAGATCCTCAATTGAATAGATATCATGATGAGGAGGTGGCGAAATCAGTGTAACCCCAGGTGTTGAATTTCGGACCTTGGCAATCTCTTGGCTGACTTTTTTCCCAGGAAGCTGACCTCCCTCTCCAGGCTTTGCCCCTTGAGCGATCTTGATCTGTAACTCAACACAATTGACTAAATAGTGAATCGTCACCCCAAAGCGTCCTGAAGCAACTTGCTTGATTCGACTCACTGGCCAGTCACCATTTTCTCTTTTGTGGAAGCGTTGAGGATCCTCACCACCCTCACCACTGTTACTTCTACCACCAATACGATTCATGGCTATTGCAAGTGTCTGGTGGGCCTCACTGCTGATCGAGCCTAATGACATTGCACCGGTTGCAAAACGTCTAACAATCTCTTTTGCAGGCTCCACCTCTTCCAAAGGAACTGGAATTCCCTGCTTAAAAGTCAACAGACTGCGTGGTGTCGCTAGTCTTTGAGATTGCTCGTTAATAATATCTGAGAACTTCTTGAAGACTTCTCTGCTATTTTTCTGGGCCGCTTCTTGGAGCAACAAAGTTGTCATTGGGTTGACCTGATGGTACTCCCCTCGACGGCGCCAGAAATATTGACCCCCAACAGATAACGTGTTTTTGAGATCTGGTGTTTCGACATACGCATAAGCATGTCGCTTCAGACATTCTTCACCCAGTACTTCAACAGTGACCCCACTGATTTTTGATGGAGTCCCCGCAAAGTATTCGTGGACAACGTCCTCACTCAAACCGATGGCTTCAAAAATTTGCGCCCCACGATAACTCTGGATAGTGGAAATACCCATTTTCGCAAAAACCTTAAACATCCCCTTGCGAATCGCTTTCAGATAATTTTTGATCGCTTTCTCATATGTCAACTCTTCAGGGAGAGTTCCTTCTGATAGGATCTGCTCAAAGGTCTCAAAAGCGAGGTAGGGATTAATAGCACCGACACCATAGCCGATGAGAAGACAGAAATGAGCAATTTCTCTGGCTTCTCCTGTTTCCAGAATCAGACTGGACGAGCTCCGCAGTTTCTCACGAATCAGGTGATGGTGGACCGCACCAACCGCAAGAAGAGCAGGAATAGGAACTTGATCTCGACCAATTCCTCGATCACTCAAAATTAAATATTCTTTACCTGATCGAATTGCTGATGCTGCTTCTGTGCAAATTCTGTCCAGGGCTTTCTGCAAGCCACTAGCTCCTTCAGAAGTAGGGAATAGAAGCGATATTGGGGCAGTCTTTTCATGATGACGTAGCTTTGCGAACTGGGCATTAGTCAAGATTGGCCCATCTATCTTAATTAATTTTGCGTGGCTAGGCTCAGGACTCAGGATATTGCCTTCACCACCAAGATGGCTAGTCATAGACATGACCATCTCCTCTCGAATTGAATCGATTGGTGGGTTACTGACCTGAGCAAAAATCTGCTTGAAATACCCGTAGAGCAACTGTGGTCGATCTGAAAGTGCAGCCAATGG
>JAQWOT010000011.1 GCA_029245725.1 SAR324 cluster bacterium
TTTTTTTTTTTTTTGTTCTGGAGCCTGACTTCAGTCATCAATGAGGTTTGTGGGCTGACGATTTCTGGTCGTTCCCAGCCCTCATCCCTTAGACAAAGACCCGCAAAAGTTCTCCCGTCCATCTTTACTTAAATTACCTTCCAAAGCTTTGGTTGCCTTGAGGATCCAATCGCTTTATATCTTTTCTTTCTGACAATCCTTTACTGAAAGACAGCAGTGAAAAAATTGTTGTCATTCGAATTGTTCTTTGATCCAAGGGAAATCCAATGCGTGTTGGCATTTTGTGCCTGATGCAGGAATCAAATACCTTCCTGAATCAACCGACTAAGCTTCATCACTTTGCAGAAGATCTTTTGCTGGTAGGTGAGGAAATTCGAGAGCAGCTGGCGAATACTCACCACGAGGTCGCAGGATTTTTTACAGGCCTGGAAAAAGGAGGGTTGGAGGCGCTGCCACTCTTTGCGGCTCGGGCGATTCCATATGGAACGATCCAAAAGGAAGTTTTTGATCAGTTGCTTGAAAAAATGTTCAAGCAGGTGGAGCAGGCTGGTCCATTGGATGGTTACCTGGTCGCTCCTCATGGGGCGACTGTCAGTGAACAGCCTCGAGATGCTGATGGTCATTGGCTGAAGCAGCTTCGGGAAAGAGTAGGATCAAAAGTCCCCATCATCGGCACGCTGGATCTACACGCAAATCTCTCATCACAGATGGTCGCATCCACGAATGCTTTAATAGCCTATCGGACGAATCCCCATCTTGATCAATATGCACGTGGATTGGAAGCTGCTGAGTTGATGAGCAAGACTCTGCTAAGTGAAGTGGAGCCTGTTCAGCGAGCTGCCTTCTTGCCCCTCGTGATGAATATTGAAAAGCAGTGTACAGATTTGTCTCCCTGCAAAGAACTCTACGAGCTTTCAGCACAGCTACGTAAGAAGAAGGGACTGCTATCGTTAAGCATACTGCAGGGCTATCCCTATGCAGATGTAGATGAGATGGGAACCTCAATCCTGGCAGTCAGCGACAAAACTTCTCTGGTTGCTGAGCAGACCTTGGCGGAGTTGTCCAATTATCTTTGGGAACATCGAGCTGATTTTAATGGGACTGGTGTGCCAATTGATCAGGCGATTGATTCGTTGAAGGACGACTCCAGTTCAACCTGCTTACTGGACATGGGTGATAACGTGGGAGGTGGCTCGCCTGCGGATGGAACGCTGATCGCGCAAGCATTATTGAGTCAAAGAGTTCGAGATTCCTTTGTCTGTCTTTATGACCCAGAAGCCGTGTGTCAAGCTGAGGATGCAGGACTAGGCTCTGAACTGAAGCTGGCAATGGGTGGAAAAACAGATCAACTTCATGGAGAACCGTTGATTGCTAGCGTGGAAGTCATTGGAATTTATCCAGGAAAGTTTGAAGAACCCCTAGCCCGTCATGGTGGTTTTACACATTTTGATCAGGGATTGAGCGCGGTCGTTCGCTCTAGGGCAGGACTGACCATTCTGCTGACCAGCAAACGGATGGCACCCTACAGTTTGGAACAATTACGTAGTTGTGGACTTGATCCAGGAAGCTTCAGTGTCCTGATTGCCAAGGGCGTAAACGCTCCGATTGCTGCGTATGAGGAAGTGTGCTCCCGCTTTATTAGAGTCGATACTCCAGGAGTGACAGCTTCTAGCTTGAGTCACTTTTACTATCATCATCGGCGGAGACCGATGTTCCCTTTTGAAAGGGATTTTGAATGGTCATTTGCAAGATAGGCTCGACCATAACTTAATCTATGGAATTCCAGTTCAGAAGGTAAGACGTAACAATTTTTCTAATATCCTCTGTGGCTCTGACTGAAATTTTGGTTTTGTTTGAAATCTCATGCTTGGCAATTGCATCAAATATTTGAACAGCCACTAAAAATCTTTCAAAAAACTCCTCCTTACCCCTTTTCAGTTCGCTACGAACACTCCAAAAAAATAGCTCTGACATCTCCAACATTAATTTCTCATCAATAGCTTTCGCACTATCTGGGAGACTAGGTGCGTAGAAAACCTTTTGGGCAATAGGATGTTCGTTTAAGAATTTAATATTTTCGTCTAACAGGAAATGAATTCTTTCTTCAGAAGATTGAAATTCTTTTGCTTTTATAAGTTTTAGATTATCTAGTAATTCTTGCCCTAACTCCTCCACTATCATCACAATCAAAGATTCTAAGTTTTTAAAATAGTGATAAATAGAAGGTAGTGGGACTTCAGCTTTTTTCGCTATGCTAACAAAAGAAATTTCTGAAATATCCTCAAGCGCTATCATCTCTTTCGTCGCATTGAGTAATGCGTCTCTCCGCTGGTTCCCTCGTTTTGTCTTGTAGCCACTACTCCTAGCTTTCTTATTCTTCGAATCATTTCCTATCAGAGTTGTCATAACAGCTGTTGCGAATTTTGAAGCGATTGTGGATCAGGCCTAAATTGATTTCCTGAAATCAGCAAAATCAGAATCTCTGGTTTTTTGATGATTATCTCACTCAATGAAATGAGATGTCTATATCTATCGGATGTTTGTCCGGATGTCAGTAGATAAAAATGAAATATATTTGATTTTTATTATTATGAGGAGGATTCTGCAGAATCAAAAAACAATGGTCAGGAGAGTTTGATTGAAAAGCTGAATTTAATCCAAGAAACAGAATTCAACACAAATATCTAGGTCATATGAAGTTGATACAATTGATATTGTTATTTATTTTAGCAGGTTGTGCTGGTGGAGGCAGTGAAGGAGAGGGAGAAAAGGGTGTTATTTCCCAAATATCGGATAATGCGACCTTTGTAGTTGCCAATGAACTCGAGGCTCAACTAATTGCTGCCAACTTTGATTCAATTTTCGCAACTGCCGTGAAAAATGGAGCCATAGAAGCATCATCCCAAGAGCCGAATGACTTGCTCTATGTGATTCCAGCAGCGTTTGAAGGCGCTTACGATGTGATCACCAATGCAGGATTGGATGAGGAACAGCAGGCAAAAGCTTTTGATGTAATTATTGAGTCTTTGTTGGCCAATGCCGTAGGTATGGACTCCACAGATAGTGGTGCTTTGACAGCCAGAATTGATACTGTATCGGATCAGGTGCAAATAACTTCTGATGCTGATGGCCAGTTCTCTGTAACAACATCCAATAAGAATCTACGGATCCTAGGAACAGCAGAAGATTACAGCGGGGTTAGGGGGGTATTACTCGCCGATATCTATGGTGTCTCGGACCTCGATACATCCAAAGCAGTTAGCTATCAATGGCTTTCAGATGGCAATGCTATTTCTGGAGCTACCGGCAAAACGCTGGACATGGGGGATTTTTTCAGTTCTGTCCAGTACAAAGACATTACCGTTCGACTGACATACACCAACACATCAGGTCAACAAACTTCGATCACATCCGCAGTAATGCCTTACGAGGGCTTCCGAATCGTCGCCAATGCTGAAGATGGCAGAAACGAATGGTCGGGTGAAACCGCCTCAGTCGAAGTCAACAATTCGGTCAATCCCTATCCCTTGAAGGAAAGCTACTCCAAAAACGGCACAAGTAGCACAAGTGGAACGAGCGCTGGGAGCGCTCACAACATCACAGCTGTTAGAGCAGTCGACGAAGGGATCACAGCCCGAGAGGGCGAGAATGTCATTCGCATTTATGCGGATGGCAGCAAAAGTAATCGCTCAGAGCTAGCCCACCTCAATAATGAGACAACCTTTAAGTCGGGTGAGGACTACTACTTCTCCGGAAGCTTCTACGCCTCAAGAAAGGAGTGGGATCCAATAGTAGCTGGTGGATCGACAGTTATCACCCAGCTCAAGCAATACGGAGGTGGAGATCCTAACTTTGAGCTGCGCCTGAGCAACAATGGTGACTACAAAATGACCTGGCGGGCCGTTCCCCATGACCTTAGCAACTACCAAGAGATGGGATACGCCATCCCTGATGCATGGAATGATGTGAAGATCTATGCCAAACACTCACAAGGCAGTGATGGTATTTTTCAAGTTTGGCTGAACAGTGAAAAGGTCATCGATTACAGCGGCGCCACGATGTATCGCTCCGCCGAAGGCTATCTCAAGTTCGGGATGTACACAGAGATTTACGACGAACGTGTCATCTATTGGGATGCGATTGATATTTCCGATCATCTGACAAAGGACTTCAACACGTGGCTCAACTCCGGTGACAATCTCCCAAGCATCACAATCAACGGAATCAGTGACAACCAACAATTTGCTAAAAGCAATATTATTGTTGTAAGTGGCACTGCCAACGACCCTCCTGGAGATCAACTCGGCAGCGCTGGAGGAATCCAATCTGTTGAATTATTTGCTGGTAACACCCGACTTCAATCCACAACAGAAGCCAGCTTTAGCTTTTCTGGTCTTAATCTTAGCGACGGTCAGCACACTCTGCGTGTGGTGGCCACAGATACGGACGGTAATGAAGCTGAGGAAACCGTTACGATTTGGATTGGCAACAGGGCGCCACAAGTTTCAATTGACTCCAGCACCTATCTTCTGGGCTCTTTCAACACTCAATCAAGCATCAATCTGTCAACAACTGCTTCTGATCCTGATGGAAGTATCGTCAAGGTTGAATTCTTAGCGAACGGCCAACTGATCGGAACTGCCAGTCAAGGCAGCAGTGATCAATACACCCTCAGTTGGAAGCCAACGACCGCAGGTGCGTATTCCATCCAAGCAAGAGCAACAGATAATCAGGGCGCCATTACCCTTTCAGATTCAAAAGTGGCTCTTTTTGACAGCAGCATCACGAGCACCACCCTTAGCGCGATTCAGGATGTAACGATCTTTCAAAACTCCACCAGAACTGGAAATTGGTCGGAGACAGAAATCTATGGCAGCGAATCATCACCAAAAATTGCTCTGGTTGAATTTAATTTAAGCGACATCAGCTCCGCTAAATACATTCAATCGGCATCGTTTCGTCCTTACGTCATCAAACTCCAAAACTCACCGGGAACGTTCTCAATTTATGCGGTGGGAACTGAAAGTTGGAGCCAAACCTCGGTGAATTGGTACAGCAAACCCAGCAAAGGAAAGCTGATTGACACCATCACTATCGGTGCAACAGGGAGCTATGCAAACTTTGATGTCACAGAAGCCTTGCAAATTGCTGTCGATGCCGGCCAAAGCAAAGTCACACTCTGGATCGAAGACAGTGAGCAAGAACAACAGCGCTTTGACTTTGCCAGTGAAAACAATGGTTCCTACAACAAACCAGCACAATTAATTGTAGAGAGCGCAACGACAGCCCTGCCTGATCCTGTTGAAGGAAGTAATCAGCTCAATACAACACCAGATACAAGTGCGCCCACCTTTGTCTCTGCTGCAAATTCGTCTGTGAGAATACTGGGTAGCGCGGAGTATCCATCTCGGATGGTGTACGGTCATCGAGCTCAGGATACAGGTGGTCGGATCAAGGTGGATCTGACTTCGCTGGAAGCTTTGGATCCTAACGGAGGTATTTCTTATCAATGGTTTACAGATGGAGTAGAGATTCCAGGCGCAACATCCCAAGAACTAATCACTACAGATTACACTGACTATACTGATGAAGCCGACCTTCATGTACAGATCAACTATACCAAGCTTGATGGAAGTAGTGAGACAGTAAAATCCCCTCTATTTAATTACTACGACTGGAGAACACAGACAGGAGCGGAAGAGAACACCTTAATCGGAGATAATCCGACACCATTTTGGGAGACCTATAGCTACAACAAGGACAGCAGTAATCACGGCAAGAATGGAGATCTTTTCACAGACAGTGAGATTCACAGTATTGAACCAGTGCTAGCCAGTGTAGCTGGCATTGAGCCTGGAAATGGAGCGTACGTAATAAAAATTCGAGCTGATGGCAGAGAATATGGTTCAAGAAAGCTTCAGAGTTATAGCAAACGCTCTGAGCTAGGGAGTCGAGATTGGAACACCCGAATCAGAGAAGATTCTGAAGTTTTCTACTCAGCGAGCATCTATTTCCCGAGCGAGTACTGGGACCAAAAGACCAAGTATTCAACGATCATTATGCAACATAAGCAGTATGTTGGTGGTCAGCCTAATTTTTCGATTAGAATGAGTAACACTGGTGACTACAAACTGTTTGTGCAGAGCAAGTATCATCTCGCTAAGAAAAAACATAATTCCTACCATATTGCGACCCTCAAACCAGACCATTGGCATGACCTGAGAGTACATTTGAAGCCAGGAGATAAGAGGTCAGGTTTTCTCAATATTTATTTGGATGGTGAACGAATCTTTGAATATGAAGGAAAAACTCTGACAAAAGCCTGGATGACAGTTTCCTGAAAATTGGTATGTACACGCAGATTCGGGATGAGCGGGTAATCTATTTTGATAATGTTGAGATGAGCAACAAAATCCATGAGAGCGTTGAAAGCTGGGTTACAACAGCACAACGACTAGATGCAGATAGTGGCTCAGACGGATTTGTTGATGCTAGCGATGCTTTCCCGAATGACCCACCTGAGTGGATAGACACCGATGGTGACGGAATAGGAAATAATGCAGACAGTGATGATGATAGTGATGGATACGCAGATTTAGTGGACAATTGTCCACTTGTTGACAATCCAGATCAGTTGGATACAGATAACGATTTGCAGGGCGATGTGTGTGACTCCGATGATGACGGAGACTCAGTGCTTGATTATGCTGATGCGTTTCCACTTGATCCTGATAAATCAGAGGATAGAGGGCTGTCAACCATGCTCGGTAACTTGACAACTGCAGTTGCTACCAAGGGTTTGGATAGTCCAGCCATGCTACAAACTCTTACTGAATCGCTTGTTCGAAACCTGCCAACCCTAGGAGTCAGTCCGGAGGAAATTGAACAAACATACTCAGAAACGATTGTTCAAGCTACAACTAGTGTGGTGATGGAAAATGAGACGGAAAACCTGGACAGTCTATTGGAAGCGCTTGGTATTGGTGTGGTCCAGGGAGCCAAACAGATCAGCACGGTCAATGTGGATATTGCTTCAATTGCACAGGTCACTTCAGAGACCCTGACCACGACAGCGGCAGAAGAGGATCCAGAGTACGTAGTTTCAGAGAAAGTGATTACAGATTTAGTGAATGTTGCCAAAGAAAATAAGGAGTCATTAGCGAGTCAAGGTGCCCTACAGATTCTTGGTACTGCAGAAGATTACAGCGGGGTCAGAGGGGTCCTGCGCGCGGACATTGATGATATCTCCGACCTGGATCAATCAAAAACCCTCAGCTATCAATGGTTCGCCAATGGCGAAGCCATAGGAGGAGCCACAAATCAAAGATTGGATGTTGGTGATTTCAAGATCTCAATAGAAAACAAAGACATAACGGTGCAACTCACATACACCAACACATCAGGGCAGCAAACAACCATTACATCGCCAAAAATTCCCTGGGGCGGCTTTCGCGTCACAGCAACTGCAGAAGACGGTAGAAATGAATGGGCCGAGGAAGACACGGATGAAGCAGTTGATAATTCCGTCAACCCCTATCCATTGAAGGAAAGCTACTCCAAAACGGCACAAGTAGCACAAGTGGAACAAGTGCAGGGGCTGCACATAATATCACCTCGGTGAGAGCCACCGATGTAGGCATCACTGCACGAGAAGGAGAAAACATCATTCGCATCTATGCGGATGGCAGCGAAAGCAATCACGCTGAGCTATACCACCAAAACGAGACGAAGTTCAAAGAAGGAGAAGACTTTTACTTCTCCGGTAGCTTCTACGCACCAAAAGAAGAGTGGGATCCTGTCACAGATAGTACGACCATCATCACCCAACTCAAGCAATACGGTGGGGGTCGACCTAACTTCGCGCTCAAGCTAAGTAACGAAGGCGACTACAAGATGTATTGGATTGGATATGAGCATGGCATTACAGATAACCAGGAAATTGGATATGCCATCCCTGATGCCTGGAATGATCTAAAAATTTACACCAAGCATTCACAAGGCAGCGATGGGGTCTTCCAGGTTTGGCTGAACGACAAAAAAGTTGTCGATTACAGCGGCGCAACCATGTACAAGGACGCCGAAGGGTATATCAAATTCGGGATGTACATGAACATCTTTGATGAGCGCATTCTTTATTGGGATGCCATTGATATCGCCGATCACCTCGCGAACGACTTCGACACCTGGCTCGACTCTGGCGACAACGGCGTCAGCCCACTGGATACCACCGCACCAATCTACTTCTCTACCGCCACATCAATAGACGGCACCAAGGTTATCCTCAGCTACAACGAGACGCTTTCCGCCACAACGGCTGCCGCCTCTGACTTCATCGTCAACGTTGATGGTTCTGCTGTTTCCATCTCTGGCGTTGCCACATCCGGCTCCACAGTTGAACTTACTCTCACCACAGCCATCCCTTCAGATCAGACTGTTACGGTTGATTACACAGACCCCTCCTCAGGCGATGACACCAATGCTATTCAGGATGCTGCTGGCAATGACGCTGCTTCCCTAAGCGGTACGACATTCACCAGCAACTCGACAGCAGGCACAAGCGCAACAACAAAATTGTTCGCAACCCAAGATGCCTCGATCAAAGAAAATAGCAGCACTAATGGAAACTGGTCCAAAAACGAAGTCTATGGAGGTAGCACCCCGGTTATCGCGCTCGTTGAGTTTGATCTAAGCTCTTTCAGCCAAGGGGATGGAATTCAGTCAGCCACATTTAGACCCTACGTAAGAACTCTCAAGAACGACCAAAGCTCCACGTTCTCAATCTATTCAACCACATCAAAAGAATGGAGCCAAAGCTCTGTTCAATGGAGTACGCGGCCGCTGAAAGATCAACTCCTCGATAACGTCACAATCTCAGCGAGTGGATCATACGTTGATTTTGATGTCACTAGCGTCATCCAAGCTGCAATCAACAGTGGCCAAAGCAAGGTCACGCTTTGGATTGAAGACTCGGAAGAAGAGTATGAGGGATTTGAATTTGACAGTGTAAACAATAACACCAGTTATCCCAACGAACCTGAACTTGTCGTTGTTACCGGAGAACCTGATGGAGACGCAGACACTACTTCTCCAACCTTCTCCTATGCTGTAGCTTCCTTTGACGGCACCCAGGTTTTCTTTGTCTATGATGAGGTCCTCTCATCTACCACTGCCGAAACCTCTGCTTTCACGGTCAACATTGAGGAAACTGAGGCCAACATCAGCAGTGTCGAAACCTCAGGTTCCACGGTTGCTCTTACCCTCACATCTGTAATCACCTCCGGGCAATCCATTACCGTTGCCTATAAGGATCCATCTTCAAGTGATGATGCCAATGCGATTCAGGACTCTGTGGGTAACGATGCTGAGTCCCTGAGCAGTACCTCGGTTACCAATCTTTCAGTGGCGGTTGATTCGGACGGTGATGGGGTTTATGACACATGGGACAACTGCCCGATAGACCCCAATACCAATCAGTTCGATACGGATGGTGATGACCAAGGTGATGTTTGTGATGCTGACGACGATGCTGACGGAGTTCTGGACACGTTGGATAATTGCCCCTTAGAAGCAAATACAGATCAGCTTGATACAGATTCTGATGGAAGGGGTGATACCTGTGACTTTGATGATGACGGGGATTGGGTTTTAGACCAGTTGGATAATTGCCCACTAGATGTCAATTCTAACCAACTGGATGGCGATGGTGATGGGCAAGGTGACGTCTGTGACACTGACTTAGATAATGACAACATTGCAAATGATGTTGACAACTGCCCACTGGAGGCCAATACAGATCAGTTAGACAGTGATGGAGATGGGCAAGGCAATGACTGTGATTCTGACGATGACAGGGACACGATTGTCGATTCCTTGGATAACTGCCCACTGAACGCAAATGCTAGTCAGTTGGATTCAGATGGAGATGGCATTGGCAATGTCTGTGATTCAGACAACGACAACGATGGAGTTGCAGACTCAAGTGATGCTTTCCCGAGTGATCCTAACGAGTGGGTGGATACCGACAGCGATGGTATTGGGAACAATGCAGACAGTGATGATGTCGGCGATGGAGTCGCCGACAGTAGCGATGCCTTTCCGTTAGATTCCTCGGAGTCAGTTGATACCGACAGCGACGGTATTGGGAACAATGCAGATAGTGATGATGACGGCGATGGAGTAGCGGATTCGAGTGATGCGTTTCCATTGGATTCATCCGAGTCTGTTGATACAGATAGTGATGGTATCGGTGACAACTCAGATAACTGCCGAACAAATGCGAACGCAGATCAGGCTGATGCGGATGGAAATGGAACTGGTGATGTGTGTGAGACAACCACAGAAAAAACAATCAACGCAAATAGAGACAATTCTGTTCATTCAAGGTCAGATGAAGTAGGCGTCAGACATAATTGGGATAGAGTTGAGATTTTGAGTAAAGGAACTTACACCGTTGCAGGATTATTCGGATTTAATTTGTCTGATAACATCACAAGTAGCCAAACGGTCGACAATGCAACTCTCAGGCTGACAATTGATGAAATCAACAATGCTAACAGTAGCAATGATTATCATGTTTATGGAACTAATGATGACTGGAATGATAATGTTACTTGGAATTCTTATTTTAGTAAGAAGCCAAACACCGGCTACAGCTTTAGTAGTCTGGATAATAAATCAATTACCAGTACGACAGCATATGAATTTGATGTTACTAGTTATGTGCAAACAGTCCACACTGCGGCCAATACGGGTATAAGCTTTTGGGTAGAAGATTTGGATAATTCATCTCAAACAATTGAAGTGCAGACAGACAGTAATGGTGGAATGCGAGCACAACTGATTCTTAGTGTTCGATAAATTAAAACTTTGGAACACGGATGCGTTAGTGTGAATGGACAGCTAAGTTTTTTCTAAGTTTGCGTCCAGATTGTTTAACTCCACATCAGGTTAAAGGTGCACAAAACCAGTTGTAATAAGATTACGAAATACTTAATTGGTAAAGATTGGAGAAGAAATTCCCCAGTGTCCATTCTTGAGTCGAACTCTTGCGTAAGCCCATCGGTATTTGCATTTTTCAAAAAATTTTGAATCTAACTGAAAGGCTACCTCTTTTGAATATTGGAAAGGTAGGCTTAAGCCGATTCGGTAGGCTGGAGAATCTATAGGACCCAAGTTTCCTGAAATACTTCCCTTGGTAAGAGCTTGAATTGGTAAATTGAAAGATTCTTGATTCATTTGGACTCTAAGCTTTGCTGAAGATTGATAGGTGATTCGTAAAGCCAGCCCTTGAGTAGAAGAAGTTGAGTTTGTTGTATTGCCCCAAGTACGACAATGAAAATGAACAGAGCTTTCACTGAGCTGATCCCAACCCGCATGTTGAATTGGAACTTCAGTTGTTCGTTTGTCTAGGGGAGAAACTACTTCAAACCCCCTGAACCGCGGGATGACTTCCAAAATCGTGGCTCTATCCAGTTCAAGACTTACGTCCCAGTTTGCCGCCTTACCTCTTTCACCCCATCCTAGCTCAATCCATACAATTGCTTCCTCCGTATCCTCGAATTCCTCGGCCATTTTGCGCTCTGAAATCAAAGGCATGTGCCAACAATGCCGTTGTTCTGGCGTGAGCAATTCAATGTAATCAATTGGTCTGGTAGACTGGACTTCAATCTTTCCTGGTTCACCGAGATCCTGACATACCGATCCTTGCAGTTGATTCCCAACAGCAAACTTGAGTTGCATTAGATCCCCAGTCATTGCCCAAGTTCGCTTCGCATTTAGAGCTTCCCAGATATCTTCACGCCGATCAATGCTGGCCCAAATGCCTGTTACACCATGTCCATAGCTGCCAGGATGGGCGCTGTGATGGTCTGTGTTGGCAATCACACCAAATTGATGGCCCAGCCCCAACCCGTAGCGCATGCAGCCCTGGTGTTGCTGAGGCCCCATAGAATGGAGAAAAGGCCTGTCTGAGAGATCTTCTTCTGCAAAACCATGTGCTGAGGCAATCTCTACTAAAGGAGTCAGTGGATTTTCAAAACTATTCCAATTGACGCCCCTTGCCCCTTGGCGATATCCAATGTGATGTGGGAAGATCAAATAATTCTCTTCAAGTTTTTCTTTGAAAATTCTTTGTCGAAGTTCTTGTGGAGAGTCCTCTAAGATCATCTTGGTGAGTGGGTCTAATCCAACAATGGTGTAATCACCATGTTCGTTTGAATGAATCTCATAGCCTGGAAGTAGAATGATCTTGTGCTCTGATTCTGCTTTGGAAATTCTTTCAAGATAAGAGTCCCAATTTTTATGCAGTTTGGCGAAACCACGTTGGTGAAACTGAACGATATGTTGAATTCTCGGATCATGCTCATCCATGTCAGGCCAAGATGCATGACCGGTAATAGACGCAAAATCTAAACGTAAAGCTGCATTTTTTATTGCATCCCCCAAGCTGCCGTGTGCATAAGAGATGTTGCAGTGATTATGGATGTCTCCATAAAGAGCTTGGTAAAAAGAATCTTTTGATTCAGGCATTATCGGAATCTTGAAAGAATTTCCCTTATTGAGAATGAAGGGTTAGTTTTTTGTTTAAGTATATCCATTTAGAAAATCTACAATCATCCAAGCATCTAGAATTGATATTTCTAAAAAGTGATAAATGAGGTTCTTTTATCAACACAGTCTTCACTGTTTGGAGACTAAGTTCCACTACAACTGAAAGTATTTAGTTGGAGCAAGTGAGTAAATTTGCTGACATCT
>JAQWOT010000012.1 GCA_029245725.1 SAR324 cluster bacterium
ATTTTGCCTTTCAGATTCATACTGATTTAGGAACCCATTGTGTGGGTGCGTTGGTGAATGCTCCACGCTCCCAAAGTGCGGACCAGAGTAGCCGAAATTGGGTTTCACGTGACCGTAAACTGGAGCATGGTGAATCAGTGCGAATCCTGGCTCGTCCAGATCAGCATCCCGACCGAAACTGGCTGGAACAATCAATCACAGCGAGAAGTCACCTGAACATTCGCCGTAGCCTGAGACAGCAGAATTCCCGAAAAGCCCAAGAAGTGGGACATAATTTTTTGGTGAGTGAGTTGTTCCATTTTCAGCAGAACGTTGATCAATGGTTCCAACAAGAAAATGTTCAGGAAGCCTTGGTGAAGGAGCGTTTGACAAAGGAGCGTTTCCTAGAAGAATTGGGACTACAGCGCAGAGAATTGAAAACCTTCCTCAAGACCTATCAACTCTTACCAAATCAGGCTTTGCATGGTATTGCCCGCCTCAGAGCTTGGTTTCAAACAAAAGAAGTGCCTGTCTTTAAGGTTGAAAATGAAAATGAAAGCATTGTCCATCTGAGCGCATGCTGTCATCCAATTCCAGGTGACCGCGCTCTGGGCATTCCGAATGATCAGAAAGAAATGGAGATTCACCGTGGCAACTGTACTAATATACCAGCCCGTAAAGGACTTCCTCCAGTTCAGATCAACTGGGCTTTGCCAGAATCTCGTCTTAGGGGTTATAGACTGAATCTGCTGACCATCGATGATCGAGGTATTTTATTTCAAATCACGAAAGTCATCAAAGACGCAGGAGTAGCAATTCTGGACTCGAGAAGTTTTCAGAAAAATGAACAGGAAGCTGTGATTGAGCTAAGTTTGGAGCCCATATCTTGGCGCACTTTTCATAAAATTGTGGAGCGATTGCGTCCGATGAAGTTTGTCAAGCAGGTCTGGTGATGGAAGCAGGTCACCCGCTTGTTGGGTTGACGGGTGGAATTGCTTGCGGAAAGAGTACAGTTGCAGCGTATCTTCGTGAAAAAGGCTATCCGGTCATTAATGCAGATCGAGTTGGCCATATAGTCCTTAATCCAGGCCAACCAGCTTATGACCAGATTTTGGAAACTTTTGGTGAAGGGATCCTGACTGATAACAAGGAGATCAATCGGAGGGCTCTTGGCAACATTATTTTCAATGACAGAAAAGCCCGAGAGCAGCTTAACCAGATCACTCATCCACCGATCGCCCAATTAATTGAAGAACGCCTGCTAGATTTGACTAGTTTTTTGGATTCGGGGAAACCTGTTTTTTTGGAAGCAGCTCTGCTGATAGAATCTCAGTGGAGATCACGTTGTGATCAAATCTGGGTGGTGACTGCTCCAAAAGATCAAATCCTCCAACGTTTGAAAATCCGAAACGGTCTAACTGCTGAGCAAACCAAGGTGAGAATCGATTCGCAACTTCGTCAGGAGGAACGATTACCTTATGCTGACGTAGTTCTGGAAAATCAGGGTTTGCTTGCTGATTTGTTAAAACAAATCGATCTTGCCTTGGCACCACTCCAAGTCATGGGAAACTGATGAAAACTTCACTCCATCTGATACTTGACTGTCGAAAACCACACATGCGGTTTTTTTGGTGCAGACATGGTTTGAGAATTATGGAACGTCTGACTCCAGCCGGACTTTCTTTCTTGACCCCTCACATGATGCTAGAGCAAGAAATACGTAAGGCGTTGCATGGAGGCAGTAATCGCTTGGTTATCATTGGTAGTCCAGAGCTATTGTCACAAAGCTTTCATCTACTGATGAAGGAGTTTGAGAGTGGACAGCCTCCTTGTGAGATTGGGTTTTGGCAGGTTACAAAGAAAGAGGCATGGTTCTCCATGTTACAGACATCTGAGACTTTCAGCTCCCTCTTGCATACCTTCCGAAACGGGCATGCAGTCCCGGTCAACGTTATCAAAGCTCGATATACGGACCAAAACTCACAACTCGAGACCACGTACTTTTGGAACGAAATAATCGTTCAGGCAAGTGGTCAACCTTCTAGCTCTATTGTCACCATTGGGGAAGAGGAGTGGACGCATCAGGGCAAGGTACGTTTTAGATTAGCTTTACATCAAGAGCCTTTGCATTCTTGGCGGATCAATCACAGTAATTTGCTCAAGGCAAATGATCTTCAGGTTTATACAGCTAAATTTTCATCTCCTACAGACGGAGTAGCTAAAATGCAGCATGTGCCACCGAGTGAAAATTGGCTTGGTAAGGGTGAATTTGTCCAATTGCACGGTAATTATTTTCAAATGTATTCACCACATGGTGGGTGGACGACTGAGACTCAACAATTGCAGGTGGAGGTGCTGCCTCGGAGTCTGTATCTGTTGATCCCTATGATTCCTGCAAGAACGGCTGAGTGTTCACGAGCAAACCTACTTGCGTTCAAACCTAGGTCATTAGTGGTTGCAAGTCGTCAACGATCACCACAGAATGCTGTGAAAAGTTCTGGAAAAACAATGGATAACCTTTTTCATGATGATAAAAATAAGTGAAAGAATCCGTGCTGCGATACCATCCCAGACTACCCGAACTAGGAAGAATTGATGTACCCCGTTCTGAAATTGCTGATCAACCCCAAAAACTTCACGCTCACCTGCTCAATCTTGACCAACCAGTTTATTTACTCAACAGTCCTGATGGGCTAGCCACATGGATCCCTTCGCAATCTGCGAGTGAAAATCAACTGACCCAATCTCTGATTGGAATTTTACCGGTGCAGTCTCCATCCCTTTTGGGGGATCCTGGGTTCTGCCAGTCTCATGGTACTCGCTATGCCTATCATGCAGGAGCAATGGCAAATGGGATTGCCTCTGAGGAACTGGTAATTGCTCTTGGCCAACAAGGAATTTTAGCTTCATTTGGTGCGGCTGGCTTGGTGCCTTCTCATATTGAGGCAGCAATCCAAAAGATTCAGCAGGCTTTGCCTAATGGTACCTATGCGTTCAATTTGATCCACAGCCCTAGTGAGCCCGCTTTGGAAATTGGAGCTGTCGAGCGCTATCTTCAAAATCGGGTGTGTTGCGTTGAAGCAAGTGCATTTTTGGATCTGACCGCTTCTATTGTAAGGTATCGCGTGGCAGGTCTTCACCAAACTAATGGAGGTATCGAGATCAGTAATCGGGTGATTGCAAAAGTCTCCAGAACAGAGGTGGCTCGAAGATTTTTGGAACCTGCACCAGAAAAATATTTGAAACAATGCTTGGAGAAAGGGTGGATAACACAGGAACAAGCAAATTTGGCAACTCATGTGCCCATGGCAGACGACCTGACTGTGGAAGGAGACTCTGGGGGACACACGGATAATCGTCCACTCGTAATTCTCTTGCCGACAATGCTTAAATTACGGGATGAGATTCAGGAGGCGCGACCCTATTCAACCAGAATCGGGGTGGGTGGTGGTTTGGGTACACCAGAGGCTGTGATGGGAGCGTTTGCAATGGGAGCTGCTTATGTGGTGATTGGCTCTGTGAATCAGGCCTGCTATGAAGCGGGTGCATCGGAGCACACCCGTCGATTATTGGCACAAGCGGAGATGGCAGATGTTACTATGGCTCCAGCTGCAGATATGTTTGAGATGGGGGTTCAACTACAGGTGCTCAAGCGAGGAACCATGTTTCCGATGCGGGCTCAGAAACTTTATGAGTTGTACCGTCGATATGATTCTATTGAAGAAATCCCTAATGAAGAGCGCGATAAAATTGAGAAGCAGGTGTTTCGTCAACCGCTTACTAAAATTTGGGAGCAGACAGAAACTTTCTTTCTAGAACGTGATCCTCAACAAGTGGAGCGAGCTCAAAATCACCCCAAGCGAAAAATGGCTTTGATTTTTCGATGGTATCTAGGCCTATCGTCGCGTTGGTCGAATATCGGTGAAAAAGGCCGTGAGGCTGATTATCAGATTTGGTGTGGCCCAGCGATGGGAGCTTTCAATGCTTGGACAAAGGATTCTTATCTTGCTGATCCTCAACAAAGATCAGTTGTTGATGTAGCTGAACATCTAATGAGAGGGGCAGCTTATCTGAGTCGGTTACAGTTGATGTCACACATGGGTTTCTTGGTACCTAATTCTCTCAGAACATATAAACCTTCCCCTTTACGGTAGTTGCAAACTTTCCCGCATAGTTGATTGCGACTGTCAAAAAGTTACACTATAATTTTTGTATCTTCTCTTAATTTTCCATTAACTCTGCTCACCAATTTTTCATGTCTAACGTAACTTTTCCTCTCACACGCCCATTACACCGTCGTCGCAAAGGCTTTAGTTTCATCGAAGTCATGGTCGTCATCATGATTCTTGGATTGCTAGTGGGCATTATTGGCGTTTCTCTGTTCGATTCTGCATCACAAGCTACGGTTGATGCTACCAAAACGCAGATTCGTGGTTTGGAGACGGCTTTGGACCTGTACAGATTACACAATGGAAGATATCCCACAACTGATCAAAAACTTGGTGCACTGCTAGAGCGTCCAGAAGTCGGCATTATCCCAAAAAATTGGAATGGGCCTTATCTGAGAAGTAAACAACTGCCAATGGATGGCTGGGATAATGAGTTTGTCTACACCAGCGATGGTAACGATTACGAAATTATGTCACTGGGTGCTGATGGGATGGAAGGTGGAACTGAATTGGATGCCGACATTTCCTCCAACGATGCGCGCTGAGAAAGCCTATCGGGGCTTTACTCTCCTTGAACTGACTTTTGCTACCATTGTTATCTCACTGATCCTTGGGCTGACAATCCCCCAACTTCAGTCTGTAATGACTCAGGTTCCTCAGCAGGAACTGAGTTATCTGACGAGAACCCTCCGCCAGCTCCGCAATGATGCAATTCTCCAAAACCGGACCTACTGGCTGGTGTTCGATTTGCAGAATCAGCAAATCCGCATTGAAGAAGAAGACAGTGGTGAGCGTGAAGCATTTGCAGAGGATCATCCTGAACGCACCTTGCGCCCTCATTTGATTTCAGAGGATTGGGAGATTGCAGCAGTTTTACTGACCCAGGAAGAGAGAGAATTGATTCAGCCAGAGGAAGTTGAAATCTTGGTGGATAATTCTGGATTTGTTACTCCCTTCCGCTATCAGTTCAGGGAACGTGAGCAACCCGAAGAAACTTGGGAGATTATTACCAAAGGCTTATTGGGCCGAGTAGAAATGTTGAATCCCAACACTGAGGATACATGAAACTTCCAAGAGGTTTCACCGTTCTCGAAGTGCTGGTTGCGATGTCTATCCTGGTGGTGACTTTGATCGCAATATACCAAAGCTTCTCCACATCACTATTCATCCTTAATTCTACACAGAATCTATGGCGGGCGATCACAGGTTCTCAGAATGAACTGCTGCGCTGGGAACGTAGCTTGAAGGCCCCAGTTTCGTTGGCGCAGGGAGAAATTGCTGAGGAAGAAGATCCTCTTTTTGGCTTTGCATGGGAACGAGAAATTGAAGATACTGAACCCTTGCCTGGCATCATCATCCGACGGATCTACTACCGCTTGAAATGGAATGAGGCAGGATCCGAATATAGCTACGATGCCGAACTCTACGTCAAACCTACCGATCCAAGATAAATCATTTTTTCGAAAAATCAGCGGATTTTCCTTATTGGAAGTGCTGGTTTCTATGGCGATTCTCGGCCTGCTGGTAACCTTGCTCTACAGCAGCTTCTCCCAAATATCCAGGACCTCGTTAAGCGTAGAGAAGTCCTTGCGCGGTCGTGAAGAATTACGTTTAATTATGAAGGTAATACTAGATGATCTGCAAGCCATGCAGTACCTATCTCTCCTAGTCAAATTGAATGAATCAGAGAGTACAGGGGTTCAAATTGATAGCTTCGAGACAGGTTTAATTGCTAGGCTTGTTGATGGCCCCCAAGGAGCAGAATCTTCTTCAGCAATTGACTTTCATGCTGCACGTCGTGCTCGTTTCTATCCAGAATGGCGAGAACAAGACCCTAGGCTGCATGAGATCGGTTATCGGATGCAGGAAAACTCAGAAACAGGTCGTTGGGAGTTGTGGCGCAGAGAAGATTTTTATGTGGATCCTGATTTGTCTGAGGGTGGGAGAGATTACTTGCTGACAGACAGAGTGACAGGGTTTCTGGTGGAATTACTTGAACAGGAAATTGAACTAGCTGATGGAGGAACCCAAGAAAATTGGGTGAAAGATTGGGATACTCAGGAGTTAGCTTGCGAACAGAATTCT
>JAQWOT010000013.1 GCA_029245725.1 SAR324 cluster bacterium
TGTGATTTATTTCTGTTCTATAATTGGAATTATGCTGGTGCTAAATGTTCGAATCTTAACAACCATCGAAAGTCGTTAATTTAGGAAGAGGTAAAATGAAGAGCTGGTCATTGAATAGTATTTTTCTGGTGCTGCTGTTCGTTTGTTTAATTGCTATCAACACGATCGCGTATCATGTGCCTTTGCGAATAGATGCGACAACTGACAAACTCTACACAATTTCAGAGGGTTCCAAAAAAATATTGACGAAGCTAGAAGATCCTATTCGCATTAAGTTTTATTTCAGCGTCCACAATGAGCAGTTGCCTCCAAGCCTAAAAATATATGCTCAGCGAATTGTTGAATTGTTGGGTGAATATCAAACGATTTCCTCCGGAAAAATGACTTTGGAAGTCTTTGATCCAAAACCAGATACAGAGGAGGAAGAGTGGGCAATACGTTATGGGATCGAAGCACCGAAACTTCCCAATGGGGATAGCATTTTTTTTGGCGCCACATTTCTGCAAGTGGATCAAGAAATAACCATCCCTTTCTTTGATCCAAGGCGGCAGGAATTTTTAGAATATGACATTACTCTAGCAATCCACAGAGTTACCGAAGTCGAATTACCAAAGATCGCCATCTGGTCTGACCTCCCAATCAAAGGTAATCCCCAGTTGATAATGCAGCAACAAGGTGGAGAACCTTGGGCTTTATCAGAGGAGATTGAAAAACTCTTTGATGTGGAATTTTTACAATCTCCATCAGGATCAATTCCAGATGATATTGATCTCCTAATGCTTCTACATCCTAAAAATCTCTCTGATAAACAACTCTATAAGATTGACCAATACGTGCTGAAGGGTGGCAACCTTTTTATTGCTTTGGATCCGAATGCTAGAGCCGAAGCTGCCACAGGGGGGCAACCTGCACAAAGTTTTGCTAGTGATTTGCCGAGATTACTTGAGAGCTGGGGAGTTCGTTATGATTCAGCCCAAGTAGTTGGGGATCTCCAGCTTGCCACTTCAGTCAACAGTCGGAATGGGGTTTTGAGATTTCCTCCCTGGATCTCACTTGGTGTTAGCCAACTCGACCGCCAGCATCCAATTACAAGTCAATTAGAGCAATTACTTTTTGCTGAGGCGGGGCATTTATCGCCATTGGATAATGCAACGACTACCTTTGAAGCATTGATCAAAACCTCACCAAACAGCGGCCCTATCGATGTGCTTCAACTGCACTTTGGAAGTCCTGAGCAAATCGCCCGCGACATAAAGGTAGATGGTCAACAAAGAACACTTCTGGCCCAAATTCAAGGCACTTTTCAAAGTGCGTTTACTGATGGACCACCTGAAGGAGTAAATGATGAATCCTTAATCAAGGAATCGGCAGTAGTAAGAACCATTTTGTTAGCTTCAGACGTTGACTGGATGACAGACGGTTTTGCAATTCAAAGACTGAACTTGCTCGGTCAAAGTATTGTCCAACCCACCAATGACAATCTGAACCTGGCTTTGAATATCATTGAATATTTAAGCGGAAACGATGCCTTACATGAAATCCGTTCCAGAGGACAATTTCAACGTCCATTCACTCAGGTACTAGCTCTTCAACAAGAGGCCCAAACAAAATACCAACAGGAAGAAAATCAGCTTCAAGCCAGTCTCGATAGAGTCCAAAGTGAGCTAAATAATTTACTTCAGGGTGTTCAGAAAGGTGATAAGGAAATTCTCTTGCCCAAAGAAGTTCAAGATCAAATTGCTAGTTTTCGAGAGCAGGAACGCCAAACCAGGCGTGAACTGCGTGAAGTCAGGAAGATCCTCAGACAAGATATTGAAGAACTTGGTAATAATTTGCTTATGGCAAATCTGTTAATCGTGCCAGGTTTTGTAGGCATCTTAGGTTTTTTAATTTATCGAAGTCGAACAAACGGAGTTAGAACTTAACAAATGACTCTTCAAGGTTTTGAGAAATGAAATGTTTATCGCAATTCCTGATTATATAATGCCAATAAATCAACAAAAGCTTTATCGAATGGCTACCAAGGTCATAATAATACTTGTGATTCCACGATTTTTCTTGGGACTGGCATTCGCAGTCGAGCCTGATTGGACTGCTCTTAAAAAAAGAGTTCAGCCGCATATAAAAGAAGGAGTGCTCTTAATTGCTAAGAGTGGTGAGCCTCATTTCCATTACACGACTGATCCTGACAAAAAGTGGATACCAGCTTCGACATTGAAGGTTCCACTGGCTCTATATGCTCTCGATGTTTGGGGAGAGGATCATCATTTCCAGACAGAGGTATACCTTCGTGACAATCAAGATTTGTTAATCAGGGGCCTGGGTGATCCATTTTTTGTTTCTGAAGAAATTCAAATTTTAGGTGGAGAGCTCAAAGGCAAAATCCCATTAAAGATGAGACATTTACTACTTGATAATTCAGCTTTTACATTTCCTCTTCAAGCAGATGGGGTTGAGAGGTCAAGCAATCCCTACGATGCTCTAAATGGAGCATTATTAGTCAATTTCAACACAGCTTCTCTCGAAAAGAAAACCGATGGGACCCTAACTTCAGCTGAAAAGCAAACTCCGCTTACTCCACTTACAATTTCTCTAGGAAAGCAAATCAAGCCAGGCAAACAACGAATTAACCTGGCTCAAGATCCCGCTCTTGCACAACGATATTCAGGTGAATTGATGAAAGCCATCTGGAAAGAAAATGAATTGGAATTTACTGGGGGAATCAAAAATTCGCTAAAAAAAGAGAATGACAAATTTATCTTTCAGTACAAAAACTCCAAATCACTGAAAGAAATTCTCCGTGCAATGCTTAAGTATTCAAATAATTTTATTGCGAATCAGATTTTGCTCTCTGCATCCCTAGAAAGAGAGCAATCATCGATTGATTTTGAAAGATCAATCAAACCCTGGAAAGAGTGGTGGCAAGACAAATTGGGGGTGAGCCCAAAAAAGATTAGCCTGGTGGAAGCATCTGGGATCTCTAGAAAGAATTGGTTGAGCGAGAAGGACATGCTGAAGGTATTGGAACTGCTACGTATGCATCCAAATCTACTTTCGGAGTATCAAGGATTAAAATCGAAGACTGGATCACTGAAAGGAATATACAGTTTGGTCGGATATGCAGGCAAGAAAGATGAGTGGGAATTTGTACTTTTCCTTGAGCAAGAAAAAAATACTAGAGAGAAGATCGCTAAGCAAATCTTTACATTTTTCAGTCACGTTCCTGAGTGATTTTTCAAAATATTCAAGAAGTCTCTGGACCTGAGATTCTGACAATGTATTTCAGATAATCATCAGCAGCTCTCTGGTAAGCCCCTGGGTCTCCTAACATTTCACGTACTCTCCCCATCTCATTTCTAATTCTTTGGTTCTCAGCTTCATCATCCAAAATACTTCTAAGCTCTTTAATAAGATTTTCAGGGGTGAAATCATCTTGAAGCAACTCTTTCACAACTTGTTTGTTTGCCAAGAGATTTAAAATTCCAAGGAAGGGGACAAGAGCTAGCTTCTTAGCAATCCAGAAACTTATTGGGGAAACTCTGTAGATCAAAACATAAGGTACAATGGCTAATCCCGCTTGCAGACTTGCTGTACCTGAAGCGACGATAGCTGCATCTGAGGCCTCTATACAGTCCTCAAATTTCCCTTGCATGATTTTGATTGGTAGTTCCCTTAACTGACCACTAACTTCTTGAGAATCCAAGCCATCAGCCAAGGGTAAAACAAAGTCAATATTCTGAAATTCTCCTCTCCTAACCGCTTCCAATATGACAGGTAAATGCTGGCGCATTTCACTTGGACGACTGCCAGGAGCTAGAGTAACCACCTTATTTTCTGAAGCAGTAAGGATAGTTTCTCTGAATCTTAACAAGATCTCTTCGGGTTGACGTTTTTTGACAAGAGGATGTCCCCAGAAATTTGCTTCAACACGAGTATTTTCATAAAATTCCAATTCAAACGGAAGCAACACAACTAATTTGTCAATGCAATCGATGATTTGCTTAAGTCGACCTTTGCGCCAAGCCCATACTTGAGGGCTATTGAACATCATGACTGGAATACCCATTGATTTGGCTTTCTTAGCCAGTTTCAGATTAAAGCCTGGGTAATCAACCAAAAGTAGCGCATCAGGTTGTTCCTCTCTAATCGAATCAACAAGATTCCACAATATTTGATAAAGCCGTGGCAAATGACGTAAGACTTCCACAAGGCCATGGACTTGTAAGGAGTCGAGCATGTAATAGGGTCTTAAACCCTGAGCCAACATCCTCTGACCACCAACTCCGTAGATTTCGAGATTAGAAACACTTGATCTAAGAAAGTGAATTAATTCAGCCCCGTGTTGGTCTCCCGATGCCTCCCCTGCTACCATTAGTAATTTTAAAGATTTCAAAGATCCTTTTCATTGAATGCCAGGCCAACTTCGGTAAAACCTGCATTTTTAAAGACCAGCATCAACTTGATCAGATATCCGTGTTCAACACGCCTATCCAACTGCAGATAAACCACTTTGCTCCGAGGGATTGACTTTTCCTTTTCTAGATATGCTTCCAGACTGGCGATATCATAGTCTGTTTCCTGAAAGAAAATTTTCTCATTCTGATCCACCGCAACGACCATATTGCCAGTTTGATTTTCCGGATTTTCCTGACGAAGATTACCCTGCGGAAGTTCAATTGGAAGTGAACGAGTAATTAACGGAGCAGAAATGATGAAGGCGATAAGAACAACAAGGAGGATATCAACGAAGGGTGTGACGTTTATATCTGCCAACATTTGCTGACTTTTTTGGGAGCGTCTAGTTCTTCTTCTCATTTGTCAGAAGGAGTTGCAGATGCAGGCGTTGAAGAAACTTTAATGACAGGCCCTCAATTTGTTCTATAGAGTCACGGATGTAGGCATTGAAAAGGTTATAGGTGACTACCGCTGGAATAGCCGCAAAGAGCCCTGCACCAGTTGCTACAAGGGCTTCTGAGATTCCTGGCCCTACAACCATCAATTCTACAGATTGAAGTTGTGAAATTCCCTGGAAGGTATCAATCACTCCTAGAAC
>JAQWOT010000014.1 GCA_029245725.1 SAR324 cluster bacterium
AGTAATATTCATCACCATATCTTTCTTTTATGGTTAGCAAAATTTCTTCGTCTAAACTTGCTGGCCCAAAGAAGTCAGTAATCTCTAAAGCTGATAAAAGACTACCTCCACCATTGTTTCTTAGATCCAATATCCACCCATTTGCTTCAAGATTGCCAGCGCTTAAGACATCAAGCAAACCTTCGTAGTCTTCGTAAGTACTATTACCACTTACAGAAGTATATTGACGAAGATTAAGATAACCTATGCTATCTTCGTTGCCAATTAAACGACTAATATGTGTTTCAGAACCAGTTTGGATGGTAGATTCGGACCCCGCTCTTTCAATTGTTAGGTTTACAGTTATACTTTCTTGGGTTGGTAGGAGAGAGATGACTTCATTATAAAACTTTCCTTTAATCGGTTCACTATCAATTTCATGTAATATGTCTCCCTCAATCAAGCCATCCCACCATGCCCTGGTGTATGGGTGAACATACCCAACATAAAATAGATTGTCGTCGCTCACTGGCTGATCCATGTTTTCTAACTGGGACTCGAAACCTATGAAAGCTATTTCATTATTTGCTGCTTTATTGTATTTAACCTGCTCAAATGGTGGGAAGTAATAGGAGAAAGGATCATTGACGTTAACATATTCAACAAATTGTTGGATATTTTGGAGATTGTCCAAATTATCTGGCAAATAGTCTGGGCGGTAGTGGAATGAATCAAAAACTCTGCACCCTTCTGCAAGGATTAAATCTATCATCTGGGGAATTTGGCTGACTTGACAGCCATCGTTTTGCAAAATATATTGACGTATTTCTTCCAGATATTCACTATTCTCATTAACGACTTCATTTAACTCTTCTGGATAGCTAAAATTAACTTCGACAGGTGGTCCAGGTGGTCCAGGTGGTCCAGGTGGAGTATCCAATGGCTCTAACTGGATTACGAATACATCAGCATTACCTTGATTATCATCAGCAAGATTTCCTTCAGTTGTTCCAGCTAAGTAGACATTACCCTCTACTGTCATCGCATAAGAGTAGTCAATTCCTGATGTTCCGAAAGTATGTGTAGCAATCAAATCACCATCAGAAGAGTACCTAAGCACTCCTACATCTGTATCTGAGTACACATATTGATCAGTAAATACATAAATATCATCTGTTGCAGTATCAATCGAGATAGCCCAACCCTCAGTACCTTCTTCACTTGAGTAAGTCTTGCTCCAGACAATTTCTCCACTTGCTGAATGCTTGGTTAAAAAAGTGTAAGGATCATCTGTTATACTTGATGAAAAACCTGTAGCGAAAAGATTACCTAAATCATCTGCAACTACCGCTGTTGCATCTGAATTGATTTGGGTCACAGAGGTCAATCCACTTTCACCAAACAACCCATACCCACCCGTAGTCTGAATGTAAACTCCATCATTTGTGGCTACAGGAAGACCAGGATAATAGCCATCACTTTCAGAAGTATAATGCACCCATTGAAGCTCACCAGAAGAATTAAATTTAGCGATGTAGTTCGTTCCAACTTCTTCGTTATCAAACGCAATACCTGAAACGTACACATTACCCACATGATCTGTGTCAACACCCAAGGGTGAATGCATTGAAAATGCATCATTATCATATAAATCAAAACCAGGAATTAGTTCCAAATTTGAATTATAGGGTGCCAATGTTCCTGCACAAACAACGTATGTAATTGTTTCGTAAGTTGCCACACTGCTACAATTGGAATCTGGAATACTCTCCTGTGACAAATCAGAAATTTGTCCTGAAGGAGAAAATACAGCATGATATCCTGTCGGGACACTGTTTTCTGTGAATTCCTCTTCATATTCTGGAAAAACACCCATCGTTTGCCCAACAACGTGTACAACTCCATCGCTAGTCACCGCAATGTCCACGGGCCACTCATTTTCGGATGTCCCAAACTGAGTCTCCCAGATTGTATTAAATTGCGAAATGTTTGGTTCTCGTATCTCAAAATTTGGAACCATTCCACTTGGTATAACAAACTTTTGTTGGCCTGCTAATTCCCCAAACTCAAAAAATGTCAGTATCAAATCCCCAGAATAAAGATCATTTTTTATTAGCCTGCCACTTAAATAGGATGTGGAGTGCATATCTGGGTTATGATAGTTCTGATCTTCTGACAACCAACTAGTATTTTCGATGTTTGAATTCATTGCATTTGGTGCATCATGGTAAACAAATTCAAGATTAACGCTGTAATGTTTCATCCCTGAGATTTTTATTTCAAATTCAATGGCAGCTTCACCATCACTTACATCTGCTTTTGGTTGGAGCATAATTCGCTGCCCAACGGGCAAGAAGCTGATGCCAGACATATCAATTATGTCATCGCGTGTTGCTTCAAACTCCACCCTTGTCATATAACCCCATTCATTTACCACCTCTATTTTGATTCCCAATTTTTTTGGGAGCATTTCATCATCACTTTCAGTTGCCATAGAAAGACTGAATTGATAACTGGCTAGTCCATTTGCATCAGGTAGGTGGGTTCCGGCAATCGTGTCACTAGAATAAAGTTTTTCAGATTCCAAACCGGGGTTTTCATTTGCTGTTAGTGTCATTGTCAATTGAGAACCAGGTTGGGCCTGAACATCAATCACTACATCAAAGGGTTCATTTGCTTTAAAACTTTTTGGACTCGTAACATTTGCAATGATTGGAATAGATCCATCTTCAAAGCCATCTATCTCCACAGGTTGTAGTCTGATGCTTAAGTCATTTATTCCTGAATTGAGCTGAACTTCTTCCTTAGAACCTGTAAAAATGAGAATATTTTCTCCATCTGCATTCGTCATGTAAGCAGATGCTTCAAAATCATATGACCCCATCGATAAGTCGATATTGCTAAGTACCCCAACCCAATCACCACCAGCAGTTTTGTTGAGTTCATCTGCAGTAAGTTCTGATGGGTTGGATGTTGGGTGATACTCAAGTACTACACTGTTTACTTCTTCAAAAGTCCCCATATATCTTGATGTACTGCTTGAATTGCTCGCCATTCGCACAATGACACGATTTTCTTCAAGAGTTTGCTTATTCGACTTTGAAGTATTGCTTTCTTGAAAGCATGCGCCCAAGGTTAGTGCCAAGCAAAAAATGGTTATTCTAATTATATTCAGAGACCAGCAGACCTTATTAAAAGGCTTAATATTATTTTTGGAGAATGATCCACAAAACTCATATTTTATTTTTTTGAGCATGTTAACTCCATGAGGAGAAAAATTAAATATAACCTTGAACTTAGTAGCCTACACAAGCAAACTACTAATCAGTAGAAAGTGAAGATCTCCTCCTTTCATTTCTACATGTCAAGTTATTTTTAGAACTCAGTAGTTGAAAGAAGTTTATTGGCTGGGTTTGCCAGGTGGCTGCAGACGACCTCCCGGATGATAGGCTGCTTAAGTGCGAACCAAGATGGAAAGTGTTTGTCGGTGAGGGGCTTTGAGTTGAATAAAGATCCTTAAAGCTGACCTAGTGTGATTGTGCTGAGTCACTGGGAGACAACTGAGCACCTTGATCACGCAGAACTGCTGGATCTCTTGGTAGAAGTCCTTGATGAGGACCATTCAGAGTTACCAAATAGTTTCCCTTTGCCATAGTCGACAGTGCTTCTTGCCCAGTATCCCATGTTATCTTTCGTGGGGAATACCCGAAAGACCTGGACCAAGCTGAATCTCTCGAGATGAACCACGCCTCTACCAATAGCAAAGTCGACCTCCACTAGGGTCAGGTTGATGAAGTGGTTAAGGTTGACTAGGTGGTTATTCTTTGTTTGTGAAAGCTTTTGCCACTGCTGGTCATAGAACAGCAAGAGCGTAGAAAGGCTAACTTACCAAGATTCACTGGAGATTCATTCAGATGAAACCTGTGCCAAGTGGCCTTCTAAAGCCTCTGACGACAGTGCTCATACTTAGACCAACCGTCATAATCTGGGTGTCACACCTGTAGTTGTTAGAAAGTTGCTAGACCTTATTTCTTGTTCAGGATTAATAATTAAGAAATAATGTTTTTTTTCTCTTTGTAAGATATAGAAAATGAAAATATTTTTTTATTTTAATTAGATTATTCTCAAATTTCTTGAAATTTAAAATTTATTATAAATAATTTATTGAATTAATTGAAAATACTTTAAGAT
Source organism: SAR324 cluster bacterium (assembly GCA_029245725.1). NCBI lineage: Bacteria > Deltaproteobacteria > SAR324 cluster bacterium. The sequence goes on from JAQWOT010000014.1 coordinate 4,171, forward strand.
CATTAATTTCTATGAAATATTCATTTAAATTAAGTCTTATCAAGATGAAACTTTAGTTTTCATTAGGCAGATTTAAATTCATTCAAATGAATTACATTTAGTATGATAAAAATAATTATTCTAAAAAATAAAAAATTCATTATTTGTGTATTAATCAATTGCTTAGCTATTGGATGTGGAAATAATACTGGTAAGAAAATCTCTGATAACGAAACAAAAAGCGAGACTGAGGTCTTTGATAATCAAAGTGAACTAGCCAACAATTATGTCATCAAAGGAAAACTTGCTCAAGGATATGTACGTGGAGCACAGGTTTGGTTTGATAAAGTTTCTTCCAACGGACTGGGAAATTTTTTGCGTGATCCCGGTGAAAATGATGGGGTATCTGATGAAAATGGCAGTTACTCACTCAGCAATCCAGTTGGTAATATTCTTTTAGCAACAACAGGCGGTACATTTTTAAATTCCCAAGGCGTTGATGTACCAGCTATGCCAATGCTGGCACCAGCGCCAGACCCCACAAATCTCATCACAAACATTACCCCAATCACTACACTAGTTGCAGCAGTCCCTGAACTGAAAAACAAATTTAATAATTTAGGTGATTGGAACGCTGATATTGCCCATCCTGATGGAACTAGTGCACCACTACTCAGGCTAGCGAAAACTGTTGAAAGTTTTTCTAGCATCCTAAGTAGTGGTGAACAACCAATCATTTTAAATAAAACTGCTCAAATTCAGTCATTAGTGATGCTAGCCCAAGAACTTAATAAAATTAATCCTGAAGACATAATAAATGAAACTTCACTGAAAGATTTAACCACAGCAGTATTAGTTGATGTGTTAGATGATGATAGTCTCATAAATGTGATTGGTGAAAAAGAAAAGAGTGCTGTACTAAATTCAATGGCGAAAATGATTGAAAAGATTTCTGAAACAATTCCAGATTCAGGCACAGTCATAGAAATCGAAGTAATTGATAATTTAGATCTTTTGCAAGAAGAACTTAACAATGAGGTTTCTCAACTAATAAAAGATCAGGTAATTGTCAATTTTGGAGGTCTAGGCTTTGAATTTGATCCAGTTATCACAAAAATTTTATTAAGAAATGAAGATGATAAATTGTATATGAGTGCCGAAGTTTCTGATGAAAGACCAGAGGCACTTAGCTATCTATGGACTACACAAAGTGATTATGTAATAGATGATCACAAAGCCTCAGAAGCCTCTATAGCAAATTTTGAAAATACATCAATCTCTGTATCACTTCAAATCACAGATGACACTGGCTACATTGCAGCAAAATCCTGTACTTTTGTGAATATTTTAACAGAGTGTTTATTTTTAATCACTGAATAATCAGGAATTTCTTTGGAACAATTCATATAGTCATATATCCAATCATCAGCTATTGTTCAAACATTAAATTAATTTTAATCTGATATCTAGATTGATTTTTTTCAAATTACTTTATCGCTTATCTACTGATAATCTTCTTGAACACTGATATTTTGCAGGACTAAATAAAAATTTGAAAAATATTCTTTGCATATTTCCCCAATAAAACTTCTGATTTTGGATTTTTCTATATTAAATTTTTGTAAAAATAATTTTGTATATAGTTTAATATATTTTTGATTATTTGAGCGTATAGTATATCTAGGTAGTGGTTGGTGACTAAAATATGTATAATATATTCCTACTAGCTCTTATCGAAGTACAAATTTCAACTAAGATCTAGCATGACATAGAGCTAATCTGTAAATAATCCATTGTGTATTTTTACTTCAAATTGATCTGACTTCCGGGAATGACTAGACAACCAGAGGAGGAGGTCATGGCAAAAATAAAATCTGGGAAAATTTATAATAAATTTATGATTTTGTTGATCCATGGATTCTTACAGATGGTAAAGGCGCCAATGAGACCTCTCATCACAAATTTATGAGTGGTTGAAAACCAAAATACTCCAACAAGCTATATATTTTTCAATAGATTCTATGTGGTACGGGCACCATCTTGAATGCCGCCGTGAAAAATTAAAAGGGCTGAGTTCTCTGGCAATACTCGTTACAATCCAACATCCTCGTGTTGCTAATATGCTAATGAAATTAGGCAACAAATCTTGTTGACGAAGACAAACTGCAAAATATTTGCTTGGTTTGAGAGACAGTTTAAGGCTCCCACCCAGGGGTTGGTGCATTTGCGTCGTTTAGACAGATGAAGTAATCTCCAAAATTTTGAGAACTAAGGATGCAATGTCCTCACTGTGCTCATCCT
>JAQWOT010000015.1 GCA_029245725.1 SAR324 cluster bacterium
ATCACTTTTCGTTGAACTAAAATGCCACTTGGCAAGCCATTGCTTGAATTTGTCGAGTTGCCATCCACAAATAGCTATCTGCTTGGCAACATTTCACTTTGTTCACAGCATGGCTTAACTGTTTGGACCCATAAACAATCGAGTGGGAGAGGCCGAGCGGGGAGGACTTTTATAAGCCCTTCAAACCATGTTTTGACTTTTTCAGTAGTTATTCACTCTTCAGATCCTGAAGATAGACTGCATCTTTGGGCCCTTTGGAGTGGGTTGGCATTGTTTAGAAGCTTGTCTGGAAAAGGGTTACCGAATCTACGTCTGAAGTGGCCCAATGATTTGTTAGTTGGACGTCGAAAGCTAGCCGGAATCTTAGTTGAGCGAGGACCTCGGCATCAGGTAGGACTAAATAGTCTGATTATTGGTATTGGTTTGAATGTGAATGGCTATTCTTCTGACTTTCCCAACGAACTCAAAGATAAAGTGACTACTTTACATGTGGCAACTGGAATCGTTTTTTCCCAAAATGAACTACTTAGAGAAATCCTAGATAATCTACAATTAATTATCAGGGAACTTCGTGAGGAGAGTTCTTTGAAACTCTTAGAAGAATGGCAAGCAGTTTCAAACATCATTGGCCAGCTAGTCGGATGGGAAAAGGATTCGGTTATTCAAACAGGGCTGGTTGAAAGACTTGAACAACGAGGATTCCCTCAAATTCGAATGGAGAATGGGCAGCTTTACACGCACATCTCAGGGGACCTGATTCACTATGACAAGATGTAGCCATGATAGTAGTTGCTGATATCGGAAACACCACAATCCACATCGCTGCTTTTGAAAAAAGTCAGATGATTGAAGACTGGTATTTGCAGACGCCAACAAAGACTACATCTGAAAATTTTGAGTTGGAACTCACCCAGTTCATTCAAAGCCACCAAGCTCTTTTTACAAAACCTCAATTTGAGGGCTGGATTCTCTGTTCTGTGGTACCTTGGCTTACCCCTTTTTTCGGGGAAATGGTCCGAAATTTGATTGGCGTGATACCTACTGTGTTGATGCAAACAAGCTCGCTCCCAATCAGATTGTTACCTGGCGAATCACCGACAATAGGTATAGACAGACTGATCGTGGCCGCTGCCGCCTATGACTTGGTTAGCAGCAGTGTCATCACAGTTGACATTGGCACAGCAACCACAATTGACGCTGTGACCGATCAAGGTCTATTTCTGGGAGGAATCATTATACCCGGGCCTAGGTTGTGGTTAGATTCTTTGCATATTGGAACAGCAAATCTTCCCAAGACAGAGATTGAACAAAAAAAATCTGTCATAGAGACTTCCACAACTGGCTGTATACAGGCTGGGCTTTACAACGGCTACAGACACTTGTTGGGAGGTCTTGTCCAGCAAATGCAGCAAGAGTTGGATCAAAGATCACAACATGATTCATCGATTTATTTGACTGGCGGGAGTGCAAAATACTGGTGTGTAGACTTCCCAAACTGGTGCTTTCATCCAGACCTTCTGTTGAGTGGCTTAGCTCAATCGAAGGTGTGGTCCAAAAAATTAAGCAACGTCGGTGACTGTCGTCGGCACGATAACACCCTAACCTCATAGGCTAAGCCCCAAGACCAAATACCGAACCCAAGCAAGCGACGGATAAAGGAGCTATGGCAGAAGAACTTGATGGACTGGAGGGGATTGGTGATCTGGACGATGAGTTCGGTGATCAACTCGACAGCTTTATGGACAGTGAAGGCGGCGATGATGGTGAGTTAGACTCATTCTTTGAGGATTTATCCACTATTGACGATCTAGAAGTTCAAGATGATGACCTCAGTGCCAGCGGTGGAGACGCTGACGACTTCGGTAGTGAAGACCTCGAAGATGAAATGGAACCCGCCGCTGCTGCCGCAGGTGTCGGAGCTGCGGCAGCAGTGGCTGCATCTGATGATAGTCCTGCACCGAAAGCTGAGAAAAAGAAGAAGAAAAACTCTGGAGACAAAAAGCCTCTGTTGATTCCGGGTATTATCACAGGTGCTTCAGGTGCTGTACTAGGCGCAGCGGCTGTTGCAGCTATGTATTTGATGGCTCCTCCTCCTCCACCAATGGAAATAGAAGAGCCTGCATTGGCAATGCTTGAAGAGCCTCCTCCCCCTCCTCCACCTGCCCCTCTACTCACTGAAGAAGCTACAGCTATCACAGAATCCGTTCCTGCTGCTGAACCATTGGAAGAAATTCAAGAAGTGGAAGAGATTGTCGTGGTGGAAGAACCCCCTCCGCCGACAATGGATGAACTGCCTGTTGCACCAGTGGTCGAAGCACCTCCTCAGCCTGTCAAGAGGCCACGGACTACAAGATTTTTCGTCCAAGTTGCCAACTGTATCTATCAAGAGTGTGTAGATGATTATCGCTATTTGCTGAAGAGAGCCGGCTACGCAACCAGAGTAGAGACTGTCAATGAAGTCAACCCAATGACGGAAATTGTTTCTACTAATCTTTATGGCGAAGAGGAAGCTTCGAACCTAGTTAATCGAATCAATAACGAAAACTTGATCACCGGACAAGCCTATCGGAAGCCATCTAGTAGCTCCTTTCAGATTTCCCTTGGATTGTTCCCAGATCTTACCACAGCCAATCGGGTGAAAGCCCATCTCAATCAGATTTATTCGGCGGAAGTCTTTTTTGAAGCACGGCGATCAGATCAGCGAATCCGCAACTATCGTGTTTATGCTGGGGGCTTCAAAACCAAGAACGAAGCGTTAGACTTGCAAAAAATCCTTGAGGAAAAAGATCGGCGCTTTGAGGGAATGTTTGTTGTTGCGATGAGTGAATGAAGCATCCTGCCTTGCTAAAAAAAAGCTTCAATGTTAATTAAATAGTTTTTGTTTAACCCTTAGATCTGGAGAATTGGCTATGGCATTGAGTTGGCCACTAGTCTTTGGCATCGTGGTTTTTGGTATGATAATCTGCCCAGGAATCGTCTTCTTGATCCACCTTGCTCGTTTGAAAAGCGAAGACCAAAGCGTCTAAGCTTCCTGGCCCCTAAACTGGGGGCATCCTCATCCTTACCTTTCTGCCCTCTCACCTAAAAATCTGTCATGAAAAATTTTACCCTTGCGACCTTATCTCTTGTCTTCTGGGCCAACCTACTCGTCGCGGCTCCTCTGACGATTGCGCTGGATGGGGCACCAAAATCTTTGGATCCTCGCTATGCTGTTGATGCGAATGGTATGCGGCTAACACAAGTTTTGCTGTTTGAAACGCTGGTTCAACAAGATGATGCACTTCGCATTGTTCCCGGATTAGCAGAGAGTTGGACACATCCTGACGAAACAACCTGGATTCTAAAGCTCAAAGCGGGAGTGCATTTTCAAGACGGGTCCCAACTAAATGCAGAGGATATTCGCTTCACTTTCGAGCATATCATGGATCCAGAAACCAAATCTCCATTCCAGTTCCTCTCCAAAAAACTTAAATCTGTTGAAGCCACTGACGATCGTACGGTCACCTTTCAGTTGTTCCAACCTGAGGCAGCTTTTTTTCTAGATATCTTCATTCCAATCTTCTCTAGAAATTCAGACCTTGAGAATGCCAAGTTAATTGGAACGGGTCCTTATCAATTGGTCAGCCAAGACCCAAATGGTATAAGCCTCAAAAGATTTGATGACTACCACGGGACTAAACCAGCTATCAAAGAGTTAGAACTGAAAATTGTCCAGGACGACAACACTCGGTTTCTGAAGATGCGCAAAGGGGAGATTGATCTTGCGATCAATGTCGTGCCCTTGGATAAACTTCCCCAATTTGAAGGAGGTTCACTCGCCAAAGAATACAAAATGATGACCGGCCCAGCTCTGAACTATCAGTATCTTGGGTTAAATATGCTATCCCCCAAGCTCCAGGATCCAAAAGTTCGCCAAGCCATTGCCCACGGGATCAATCGCCAGGAGTTGATTGAGTTTCTTAAGAAGGGAAG
>JAQWOT010000016.1 GCA_029245725.1 SAR324 cluster bacterium
ACTCCACGAGCAATCCCAAGATGAGTGATATTAAGGATTGGCAGTCAGATACATTGATCAATATCCAGCGTTTTTTGGATAAATACGCCGCAAAGAGTACAACACATCTCCCCTTAGTTGATGTTATGCGATTTCGAATCAGCGCAATCCTTGGATCTGAGCCAGATCAACTTCGATGGTCTGAAGCCGATGCTGATGAATTGCTGAGATTGATCAAAGCTTATAAACATGTGTTGGAGATTGAGCAGCAGAACATTGTGCAATTGGAGGCCAGCCTAGAAACCCAACTCGGCAGTACTAGCCTCAGGGGTGTGTGAAATCTTTATTTGAATCTACCCAGGAAGTTCTCCTCTCAAAAGAAATCGAGCAAAAAACTCAAGGAGCCCAAAAACTAAAACAAGATTTTGAAGATGGGAAACTCAATCATGAGAAAGCTTTTCCCACCAATGATACTGTGGAAGCAGGTTACCCCTCCTTCCTGAATTTTGTTGCTCCTAAGGACTTACCAAGGAGACGACTCGGGTCCCCTCTTGGTAAGGTTGCACTGCTGCACTCCCTCGCTCACATAGAATTCAACGCGATCAACCTGGCATTGGATGCAGTCTATCGCTTCCAACAGATGCCTAGTCGTTATTATGCTGAGTGGTTGAAGGTAGCAGCTGATGAAGCCAGGCATTTTCAGCTTTTGCAGGGTCGTCTAATCCAACTGGGCAGTGCCTACAGTGAATTTCCAGTCCATTCTGGTTTATGGGAAATGGCTAAAAACACCGCTCATGATGTCCTAGTAAGGATGGCACTAGTTCCACGTGTAATGGAAGCTCGTGGGCTTGATGTTACCCCTGGAATGATTTCCAAGCTGAGAGAGATCAAAGATTCAGAATCTTCCCAGATACTACAGCTTATCTGGGAAGAAGAGATACAACACGTCTCAATTGGAAGCTACTGGTTTCAGTATCTTTGTCAGCAAAGAAAAATCTGCCCAGAAACAACTTACCTCCTTCTATTAAATCAGTATTTTTCAGGTCGATTACGTGGCCCTTTGCATCAGGAAGCACGCCTCCAAGCCGGATTTAGTGAATCTGAACTTGCTGCCCTAGAACAACTGGCCACTCCAAATTGAATCTCCAAACATAAATCAAAACTTTCTCAAATGATTCCCGGGAACTTCCTTTCCAAGGGAACCCCCATCTTATTTGTTCTGCTCTGGAGCACCGGCTTCATTGGTGCAAAATTGGGCATGCCCCATGCCGAACCAATGACTTTTCTGAGTCTACGATTTCTGATCGCAATTTTTTTTCTGGTGCCTTTGGTATGGTGGTATCACGCACCTTGGCCTTCAAATCTCTCAGATTGGTTGCATGCTGGCATTGTTGGTTTGTTGGTCCACGGGGGCTACCTAGGTGGTGTATTCGTCGCTATCAAAGGTGGGCTACCTGCTGCCTTAGCAGCTTTGATCGTCGGCCTACAACCTCTTTTAACTGGGATCCTTGCTGGGCCTCTACTAGGAGAGATGCTCACAAGAAAAAAATGGATGGGACTTTTCTTAGGATTTATGGGGGTTTGGATGGTTGTATCGGAAAAACTACCTGAAGAAAATTCCTTTGGGATGGATTCAATCCTTTTCGCCAGCCTGGCACTAGTCTCCATCACATTGGGTACACTTTATCAAAAACGTTTTGCTACCAAGCTAGATATCCGAACTGGTGCTGTGATTCAGTTTATCTCGGCACTCACAATCTTCGGGCTCTTGTCCCTTTCTTTAGAGACGATGGTTGTTGAATGGACTCTCGAATCCACCTTTGCCCTTTTCTGGTTGGCCCTCGCTCTTTCAATTGGAGCAATCCTCATCTTAATGCGCTTGATTCAGTCAGGTGCGGCTGCAAATGTGGCGAGTCTTTTTTATTTAGTGCCACCTGCTACAGCAGTTGAAGCATGGTGGTTATTTGATGAAAAATTGGGTTGGCTGGCGATTGCGGGGATGATTGTCGCGGTAATTGGGGTCGCAATGGTTGTTCAACGACCCCAGAATCAATTAAAGGCTAGTTAGGTTTAAGCTGGAATCTTTTCCGAAGAGGTCTCCAAGGCAGAATTGGGAATACCATTCCTCCAAGGTAGTTCCACTGGATGATCTGAAAGCAGACAATCATCGGGCAGACACTCGATCGGGGTGAAATCTCGATGAGCAATGTACTCTGGGCGCTTGAAACGCTGTATGTGATTGCACACTGCACAAACACTCAAATATAGGCTGACAAGTTTCCAAGGGAAAAGATTACTTCTGGAGCTGTGGACCAGGCAACCATGAAAAAGAATCATTGAACCCGCAGGTCCTTGAGGACTGACTATTCCACCTTCTCCTCCACCAGCTCTTTCAACAAGCTGACGGATCAATTGATTATCAATTGCCCAAAGAGGGTAGCTTGTCGTAGTTTGATCATGTCCAGCCTTTAGAACTTCACGCTTGTGGCTTCACGGAATTAACATCACTGGGCCATTGAACTGGTTGACATCATCCAGAAAAATCGCAACATTCATTGCCCTTGATTCAGGCATCATGTCGTCATTGACCCATGTGCGATAGTCTTGATGCTATTGCCAAACATCACCCTCAAATGCCATTCTCCCATTGATTTTGAACTGGTGCATCTAAAGCTTTTCACCAAAAACCTGCTCAACAGGTTTCACCATTCTTGGGTGGCGCCCTAATCTGGCAAACAGTGCGCTGTAAAGATGTGCAGCAAAATTAGTTCTGACCGCTTGACTCCCTTTTTCCCTCACATTATAAGCTTCGCGTCGATCATAAAGTTCAGGAACCGTATCATTGAGTTTTTTCACCTCTTCAGTAGTGAACCGTTCAGAAAAAAAGATAGCCATCATTGTCAAAGGCTTCTATTTGTTGTTGTGTAAGGTCCATAATTTCGCCTCTGAGTTCATCTAATCCAAATTCTAGGATTTTTCCCTCAGGCATTAAACTTACTGAGCGTCTCTGATTGAATATTCATCGCAGACGTTACCACGCACCTCGTTATAGCAAACAATTTTCTGTGCGCTAACGTTTTGTGGGGTGTCACGATAACAGACTTGGGAGAACTGTTCTTGTTCACCATAGTGAAAATGGAGGGGACCGATTGTACAAGTGGCGAGATTATTTGATGCACAACCAGCGATACTTAGCAGTGAAGTGAGGAAGCTCAGGTATTGGACTGTTTTTTTCAGATTCATAGTTAAGATGCATCAATCGAGTTAGGGAACTACTATTCAATGTAATCTTGATCCCTGCATCTTCCAATGATGCAACGTAAACTGTGTTCTGCTTGACAGACTTAGCTAGTAGCCTTATCAAAGCCCATTAACAAGTCCAGAAAGCTTTTTTCAGACTCTTCACACAATAATTTGTGCAACCATGAAACTGAGTCTCCTTGACTAAGCCTTCTTCTCATGAAGCTAGGGCAAATAGGGCCAGGCAACATTTTTCATATCCTATTTGATACGCAATTTCAGCGCCTATGAGTAATCAGGAAGATTTTTGGTTATATGATTTGGAAGTAGAAACTGTCTTGGAAGGTCGTACTCCAGTTTGCCGACATATTGAAGGAGAAAAATTTAGAGTCGAAGGAGAAAACCTAATCTTCTTAGAGCATCAGAAAATCTCCATGTATGCGCTCGCAGCAATTCTTCCCCTACTCCCTGCTAAACAAAGGGAAACGGTACCTCATGATTGGATGACCACTGACGCTGAAGTAGCATGCCCAGATCCCAATTGTGGAGGGCGATTTCGAATCAAAAGACTCTCTAAGAGACGATTCTTTCATGCTGAAACAACTGGCTTACCTGAAGTGAGAACGGAACCCTATTGGGCAAAGGAAAAGAATTCATGAATGTTGAAAAATTTAACCTTCGCGAGAACCATTCAATTTCCAGGATTATCAAAGGTGGTTGGCAACTTGCTGGAGACCATGGGGATTTTCAGCGCAGAAAAGCTATTCAGGACATGGAAATTTTTCTTGAATCAGGCATCTCAACCTTTGATTGTGCAGATATCTATGTCGGTGTGGAAGAAATGCTGGGAGAATTTATCTCTTCAGTCCATCAAAATTATGGTTCATCGAAGGCTGAGGAAATTTGTATTCACACCAAGTTGGTTCCTGATTTAACAAGGCTTCAAGATATTCAACCAGATGAAATTGAAGCAATTGTCGATCGTTCGCTAAAGCGCTTGAGGATTGATCAACTTCATTTGGTCCAATTTTTTTGGTGGGACCTGAAACTTGGTAAGCCTGTCGAAGCCCTACAAGTCCTAAAAAAGCTTCAGGATAAAGGGAAAATCAAGAATTTAGGAGTCACCAACTGGGAGTGGTTTGATATTCAGCCCTTTATCGACTCTGGGATGGACATCATGTCGGCTCAGGTTCAATATTCTGTTCTGGACCATAGACCAAAACTTGAGATGGTACCCTGGGCAAAAGAAAAAAATGTTTCTCTACTTTGCTACGGGACCCTCGCTGGTGGGTTCATCTCAGAAGCTTGGCTAGGCAAAGAAGATCCTGGTTTCCAATTCAGCAATCGATCTCTTGTAAAGTATCGTCTAATCATCGATGAATTTGGTTCTTGGGATCAATTTCAGGATCTGCTGCGAACTTTGAAAGAAATTGGCGACTCGCATCAAGTAGCGCTATCTTCGGTGGCTATTCGATATATCTTAGACCAACCTCAGATCGGCGCAGCCATTGTCGGAGCTCGCTACGCAAAATATCTGGATGACACCTTGGAAGTGTTCAGATTCAGCCTAACTTCCAAGGAACATCGACAAATTGAGGCAAAAGTTGATGCTTCCAATGGTCCTTCAGGACCAGTTTATGGGTTGGAGCGAGACCGGACTAGTCGCCACGGCCGAATTATGAAGTACAACCTCAATAGCTCACCAAACGATAAAATTCATGCTGAGTCTTCTCAGCATGACTGAGGTCATCCTCTCAACAAAAAAACTGACCAAAACTTTTGGAGAATTTCGTGCTCTAGAAAATCTCTCCGTAGAGATTCAGGCTGGAAAAATCACTGGATTGATCGGTCCAAATGGAGCAGGAAAGTCCACTCTTTTTCATACTTTGACAGGAATTCTCCAACCCACTGAAGGACAGGTTTTCCTCAAATCGAAAGAAATTACAAACTTTCGGACCAATCAACTATTCAAAATAGGCTTGGCCTTTACTTTTCAGCTGCCACGTCCATTTAAGAAAATGAGTGTATTGGAGAATGTCATGATTTCTCCAGTCAACCAGATTGGTGAGCGTCTCACAGGCCCTTTTTTCCAGAACACTGAGATGAAGCGTGAGGAGGCCCAAATTCGGGATAAGGCGATGCAGCTCCTCGAATTTGTGACCTTAGATCATCTTGCAAACCAAGCTGCAGGGAAGATTTCTGGTGGACAAATGAAACTGTTGGAATTAGCCAGGGTATTGATGGTAAACCCTTCAATGATTCTACTAGATGAACCGGCTGCAGGGGTAAGCCCAACTTTGACTGAATTACTGATCGAGAAAATAACTGATCTCAATCTTCAGGGCACAACCTTTTTGATCATTGAGCACAACATGGAATTCATCATGAAACGCTGTGATCCAGTCATTGCTATGGCAGAAGGGAAAGTTATTTTTGAAGGAACTCCTGTAGAAGCCCAATGTAACCCTCTTTTGCTGGAAGCCTACTTAGGAGCCACGCTAAATGGTTGAAGCAGCTTTAGAGGTCACTGGACTAGTAGCAGGTTATGACCCTGATTTCCCAATTCTTCACGGGATAAATATTCGAATCAAAAAGAATGCTTTAACACTAGTCATCGGGCCAAACGGTGCCGGGAAGTCCACCTT
>JAQWOT010000017.1 GCA_029245725.1 SAR324 cluster bacterium
TCCACAATCTTCAACAAAGCGATTTGCTCCTCCTCAGTCCAAGTAGCAAAGCGCACTTTATTGGAGAGGCTCCGAAAAAATTCTGCTAGGCTCATGTTTATTCTCTTAAAGTGCAGGCGTTTGTTCTTTGGTTAGCAGGGATTAACTTCTTTGCATTCTTCAAATCAGGTTTCTTTGAAGACCATAGCAAACTTGGGTAGACGATGACAACTAATCAAGACAGCTGGGTCAAATATTTTCAGGAACACGGCTACGTAGCGATGGAGCGTGTCTTCTCAGAGGAGGAAGTGCAACGCATGCGTAAGGAGGCTGATGCCATCCTTGAATTGATCCTCAACTCCTCGAATTCCCTCCAGCGCCAGAGTGGACGCTTGGATCTGGTCCGGAATGAAGCGGGCTACCTCGTGCGCAAGATCCAGCCGATCAATGATCTATCACTCTACCTCTCCCAAATCTCAGCTGATTCTCGCCTACTCGACCCGATGCGCACCTTGATGAATGAAGAGCCCATCTTGATGGAAGAAAAACTGAACTATAAGCAACCGATGCCCGATCTCTCCTTTGGCTTTGAAACCAATCCCCGCAACACGGATCGTTTCCCAGTACACAACGACTGGGCCTACTATCGAGTGCAGAACTACCCACAGGGCATCATTTCCTCAGCGATTACTCTTGATGACTGTCCCACTGAGTCTGGGCCAATTCACATCTGGCCAGGAACGCACAAGACATACCTTGAGCACGAATCTGTTGATATCGGCCTTCAGGTTCAACCAGGATTGGTCGATTTTGAGGGCGGCGAAGATTTACTGCTGCCTGCTGGTTCCGTTGCCTTCTTCTCGTCCCTGCTTGTCCACAATTCTCGACCCAACATCTCGGGTAACCCTCGCCGGATGATGATCTACAGCCACTATCCCACCTCTGCCGAGATGGGAGTGGATGTGCGAAATGGCCCTACTCGACTGCGTGAGGCGCCCTATGAGTGGGAGTACTCTCGGATGAAACTACGTGGGGAAGGAAGGGATGTGTTTAGTGCCGAGGCGGCCGTTTGATCGGGTCTGACCAAACAGCGGCAGAGTGGATCTTGAGAGTATTCGGTCAGAGGGATCTTTCGAGGTTTTTTTTGGAAAATATGATTTTACTTCAAGATAATCCGAAGTCAATAAAATGCCGCCCTGTGTAGAGCGGCATAGTGTTATCACTCACAGTTGGTAGGCACGAATGGACCTAACTTATTGCTCTCCATCGTTGTGCCATCAGTCAGTGTGGCAACGAGCTTGAACTCTTTAGCTGTGCAGAATGTTGTATTAAATGTCCAACGGCTACCCGTTGTAGTAGTCAGTGATGGATATGCTGCACTCAGAGAGTTCTTTTCAATCGCGTATAGCACCACATTTGGATCATGTGTCCAAGTAGCCTCAAACACTCGGTTACCTGGTGTAACAGTGAAGTCAAATATTTCTTTAGTATCATCTCCCAGAGTTGGCTCTTCAGCTACTGGTACTGCTACATCTGGCTCCGTCATACAACCACCGTTTGGATCATCTACCAATCCCATTCCCTCGCATGTTTCTACAATGGGCTCTTCAGGAGTGATTGGATCGACGATGTTAGTTCCAAAGTCGTTATCTACACAAGTGTTATTGGCTTCGTCATAAACGAGTCCAAATGCCTCACATCCGTCGACGATTGGCTTAGTTGGCTCCGCTGGTTGAGACGATGGTTGGTAAGTCGTCTCGGTTACAGACTCTTCAGGCATTGCACCACAGTTTGCAATAGAGGTTGTCAAGGCAACGATGGCTGCGGCTTTGATGAAGGTCCTTACTAATTGAGCTTTCATAATTTGTCCTCGTGGTGGAGTTGATGAGCGCCAAGTAAAAATGTCTCAGTTATGTTGCATAATAGTAAAATTAAGTTAAAAAACGAAAATAACTGTCAATCAATTTTTTAATATTTTTTAGATAAAATATACAAATATCTGATTTAATTAATGATAAATTTTAAAATTAACTGAATTTGATATCAAATTCATGATTATATATTTTTTATGAATTAGTTCTTAGATGAACTCTTTTGGAAAATAAGTGGGCTGGATAGATTGGGATGCTAGAACTTAGAGCTCAGAGAAAATGTTCTGAAGGCGAGAATTGGCAATAATCATATGCTGGGGATTTGAAGAACAGGAGATAAAGTTTAAAAAGCTTGCTGGGCGAGGCTCCTCATCTGGTTCAATATCTGTCTGATTCTCCACCGAGAAGAAAAAATTTAAGATAGAGACCGCTTAGAATGCTCACTCACTTGGGAATGAAGGCCTTAAGGAAAGGAGGCCACATTCAATCAATTCATAGAAACATAGCCAAGCGAGAGAATTTCTAGCTCCAAGCTGCCACCAGGTCTTTGCCATTGGACCAGATCTCCTACTTCAGTTCCCAATACCGCCTTGGCTAGTGGCGAGATCCAACTAATCAGTTGTTGATTGTCCAGCGCCTCATCTTCCCCAACAATCTGGAACTTGCGGATTGTTTCACCTTCTAGCACCTCAACCCACATTCCAAAGCACACTTGCTCTGAAGGATTGTCTGGTGGGATCACCAAGATTGCCTGCGTAACTCGTTGCCGCAGATAGCGCAGATCTCTTTTGATAAGGGCAAGAGCCTGCTTGGCGGACATATCCTCTTTGCCTTGCAGCCGCTGTCGCTCTGCCTCCGCTTGCTGCAGTTGCTCCTGCAGGAGTTGCTGGCCACGGGGAGTTACATAATTTGGATGTGAGCTTATTTTGCGTTCTGGGAGGTCATCAGCGACTTCGTCACCATCGGGTTCCTTAACAAAAGCCCGTGACATTATGGACTTCAGTGCGAAATATTAGGTGAAGAGTATTGCAGAGAAAGAATATTAGAGCTTAGCCGAAGACTTGTTGAAACCCCAACTCATGGAGACTGCTGAGTCCTGTCTCCAGGTCTTCCTCTCGTAGTAGCAACCAATCTTTTGAAAAAGTGGATACTAGCAAAATGTTGAGTTGATGGCTTGCCAATTTTGAGGCGATGGCTGCGAGGAAACCCGGTGTTTCAAACGGAGTCGACATTTTGAATTCAAGCAAACGAAACCAAAGCTGTTGCTTTAAAATTTGGGGAGTCAGCATTTCAAGCTTGTCCTCTGTAGTGATCACGCTGATTTCTTCAGTCTCATGAGTGACAAGAAAATGAGGTTGGGGGTTGGGGCATTTTGCTACCTGGAGCACCGCATAGCGCAGGGGGTGAAGAACAAAGGGGCTTTGCTCAATGGTTTCCTGAAGGGTAGGAGATGCTTCTTTCATGAATGACTTTTTAACTATCTTCAAGAAACGCAGGAATGAATGGATAGTTTTGAAGAATAGGCCCACAAAAGCTTTGCAGAATCCTGGGTTGAAATGCTGAAACAGGTCCCTAGTTGTCCAGATCCCTTCTCATTTCTAGGCTGCTTTAGACTGGCTCGCTAGTTTGCCAATGGCTCTTTCCAGTGAATCAAGTCCCTGTTTCATCTCTTCTTCTGTAATCACCAAGCTAGGGGCCAGGCGCAGTACATCGGGTCCGGCCACCAAGACCATCACTCCCTCGTCGTGGGCAGCTTTCATGACTTCTCCGGCCTTACCTGCCCAGCTATCGCTCATCACGCAACCAAGTAACAGGCCCAGTCCACGAATCTCCTTGAAGACTCCATATTGATCCCCGATCTGCTTCAACCGACTTTGGAACCACTCCTGCCGTTGCTTAACACCTTCGAGGACCTCAGGTTGGTTCACCACATCAAGGACCGCCTCAGCCACGACACTTGCCAGTAGGTTCCCTCCATAGGTAGTGCCGTGCGTTCCAACGCTAAAGTGTTCGGCTATTTTCGCCGTGGTCAGCATCGCCCCGATGGGGAACCCTCCTCCCAAACTCTTGGCGCTGGATAGAACATCGGGAGTGACGCCGTAGTGCTGGTAGGCGAAGAGATAACCGCTGCGTCCCATACCGCTCTGTACCTCATCAAAAACTAGTAGGGCTCCGTGCCGGTCACAAAGCTCTCGGGCAGTTTGTAGAAATTCTTGTTTGGCAGGCAGAACGCCACCTTCCCCCTGGATTGGTTCCACCATGATTGCGCAGGTCTTGTCAGAAACAGCGACTCTCAGGGCATCACAGTCGTTGTAGGGCACATGGTTGATGCTTCCTGGTTTTGGGCCAAAGCCTTCTGCATACTTCGGCTGACCACCCACACTGACGGTGAATAGAGTCCGTCCGTGAAATCCGTTAAAGGTCGCAATGATTTCATCCTTTTCAGCACCAACAGTACTATAGGCATAGCGTCGGACGAGCTTGAGACAGGCTTCATTCGCTTCTGCTCCAGAGTTGGCAAAAAAGACCCGTTCGGCAAAGGTCGCTTCACAGAGCTTGCGAGCCAAACGCAGGGCGGGTTCATTGGTGTAGATGTTCGAGATGTGCCAGAGTTTCCCAGCCTGTTCCTGTAGTGCCTTGACCAGGGTTGGATGACAATGTCCGAGGGAAGTCACAGCAATGCCTCCAGTTAGATCAACGCGTTCTTGTCCTTGTTGATCCCAGATTCTTGAGCCCTCGCCACGTACAGGAATGAAAGACATGGGAGCATAGTTGGGTACCATGAACTGGTCAAAATCTCTGCGATTGACGGTCTTGTTTTCCATCGTCTCTCTCGGAAGATTGGGTTATTCAGGCCTGGATATCTTGAGTCAGCATCACCACGCGCTTTGCTCCGCCCTCGGTATCTTGCTGTCCGACTTCCACAAAGCCAAGTTGTGCATGAAACGTCTCTGAGATCAGATTCGGTGGGCGCAGGTTGACTTCACAGGCGAGCGTTGGGTAGCGTCCCTGGATTAAGTTAATTACAGCAGCATAGAGTTTACGACCAATACCCTGACGTTGAAAACTGGGCGCAATGGCGATGCGATCCACATAGGCGAAGCGGGCGTAGCGTTGGTTAAACCAGCCAAAGTTGACACTGTCATAGTAGGCAGTTTCATCGAGTACTAGGATGAAACCAACCAACTCACCTTGGGAGCCACGGGCAATCCCGGTGTAGATCGATTGTTCTCGTAGCGAAGCGAGCTTGGCGGCAGTTAGTGAGCTGACATGGGGCACAGCAGCTTCATTCAAAGCGAGGATCTCTGCTTCGTTGGCTTGTGTTGCAATACTTATTTGGAAAGAGGAGGATTTCATGCTGCTCGTTGTTGATCGTGGTAATTGCCAGCGAAGCCGTCTATTCTGTTTGGGTCTTCACAAGGAGTTACTGATGGACCCTAACCTTCTTGCGCAACTCAAGCAACTAGAATTGCGCCTCAAGCCCTCCCGAGCCTTATCGATGTTGGGTCGACACGAGCTTCGTCATCGTGGCCGAAGCCTTGAATTTGCTGGCTATCGTGAGTATCGGCCTGGAGATGACCTGCGAGAATTGGACTGGAAACTTCTGGGCCGTACCCAGCGACACTACATTAAGCAGCGCGACACACACAGTCCTGCAACAGCGTTGGTCCTGTTGGATACTTCACCTTCGATGCACTTGCAATCCCCAGATGCCGAATTCAGTAAATTGCGAGCAGCACAGTTGCTGGCTTTTGGCCTGTTGTTGACACTCCAGCGCCAGGGTGACCGCTTCAGCTTTCAACTTCTTGATGGTGCTCTAGTCCCTCCTCCTCGTTCCACACGAAGAGCTTTTCTCCATGCGCTCGAACGGCTGGAAAATCCTAGCCCCAATGAGGTTCCCCAACTACCTACCTTACAGCCTCTTTCTTTCGATCATGTCTTCATGATTTCTGATTTGTTGAGGCCTCCTGCCCAGTGGGAGAGTTGGTTGAACACACTTCGTGTTGTCGGGCGCGAGTTTCAGTGCTTGCGAATTTTAGATCCGTTGGAGTTGGGAGAAGGAGAAAATCCAGATTATTTGCAGCACCTCGAGAGCCCAGAGCGGAAAAGGCAAATGCAGTCTGCCGATTGGTCACGATATCTTGAGAACTTTGAGTCACATCGAAAACATATTCACCAATTTTGTCGTCAGCAGAATCTGCCTTTGCATGAATGCGTGACTCACAAATCAGTACTCAATGAAATTCAAAAAATCTTGTTGCGACTCTGATCGGATGTGGTGGGAAATCTGTCTAGGGGTTAGTGCAGTTGTTCACAAAGTGGTACCAACGTTTCAAACAACTCATCCATTTCGAGAGGCTTGGTGAGTAGTTTCACATTGTAGGGAGCGAGGGCTTCTGCAAATTCTTCATCGTCATGGGCACTGATAGCGATCACGATCTGAGAATGTGATTTTTTACGAATGTGATCAACCAGCCTTAATCCACTCATGCGAGGCATGCTCAGGTCCGTCAAAACGATATCGTAATCTCGCTCATCCATTTTGTTGAGAGCTTCCTGGCCATCTTCTGCGGTGTCGACCTCGGCAAATAGGTTCTGCAGTAGAAACTGGAAAGACTC
>JAQWOT010000018.1 GCA_029245725.1 SAR324 cluster bacterium
CTACCAAGGTTTGAAGGCCGAACCGTCGCAGATCAGTTTTGAGGAGCAGCTCCAAAACAATCCAGATCTTTTGCGCAAGAGGGATTTTCGGGTATCGATCCGGAGCAATAAGGGACACCAAGATTTGATGTTTGAAGAGGGTGAGCTCATTGAGATCTATGTGAAAGTCAACAAGCCCGGTTACTTCTACATCGTTGGGCATACCTTTACTGGAGAAGAGCCTTTTTCGTATCTGCTGGAATTGCAGGAAGAAGCGGATCCACCACGGAGCTTTGTTCAATTTGTCAATGCGGATGACGTCAATCGATGGATGAGCTTGGGAGAGTTTGAAATTTACCCACCGCTGGGGTTGGAGCATCTTCAGGTGATTGCTTCAAAAGAAGACTTGGTTCAGCGGTTACCAGAATATCGTTTTGATGAGAGCTCTGAGTTTTACCTAGTAGGCAAAGGACCAGCAGATGGATTGGCCAAAACCCGAGCGGCTAAGCGTCCGAAAAAGAAAAAACCTGAAAACTATAGTGCTGAAGCAGTGCTGACCTATACTTCCATGTCAAAGTAATTGGTGGAGCCCTACCAGATCCGAGCTTCCCTAAAGTGATGTGCCTCAAGCAATGATATTAGCTGAACAAAGGAAACATCTGAGGGAATTGCCTAATTTTACTCCAAAGGAGTCGCACAAAAACTACCGGAGGCTTGGGTGCCTGAGCCAAAGGCCAGTGGAGGAGGTGCTCGGAAGGGGTCAATCGGGGCACTGAAGAGCAGGTCGAGGAACAGCAGACCAAACAGTCCAAGCAACAGCACACCGATGGTGTGGGAACGTTTGAGCGTCATCGACTTCCTCCGATCAGGTGGTTGCGCAGTCGTACTCCGATTATTGAGCCGGCAAAGGCCGCAGCAAACCAGACCCAACCATGCAGACTGCCGGTCGAGATGCCACTAAAGAAGGCTCCAACGTTACAGCCATAAGCCAGACGGGAGGCATAGCCCATCAGCAGGGCGGCTATTGCTCCAGCGATCCAAAGTCGAGTAGGCAGAGAAACCTGAGCGGCTAACGGCCCCTTCCAACGGGCAGCAATTCCAGCTCCCAACAATAAACCGAAGTCTGTCACCGAAGTGATGTCCAGCAGCAAGCTCTGAGTCAAGCGCTCAGCGTTGCTGGCAACGCTCCAGAAGGCAAAATTTGCCAACTCTATTCCTGACCAATGTGCCAGCTTGGCACCCCATAGTCCTAGACCATAGGCCACCCCCCAGGGCTGCCCAGCCACCAACAAATTGAGTACAGCCAGCCCCGCGAGGAAGCCAGCAGCCAATAAGAATTTACGTGGCAGAATACGATCGTTCGAAGGCATCCATTGACGGAACCACCAGGCGAGTCCTGCAAGCAATCCCAGGGTCAGGAGGATCGCGCCGAGTGTTCCTAGCCAATCACTCAGTGCTATCGGCTCCAGTTGTCCCAAGGCATGCCACTCCGGCAGATGCAAAGTACCAAGAAAACTCCCAGCGATGAAAAAAGGTAAGGCCCAGAGACCCATCAAGTTGCCGCTACCAGCGTTGACCAGGGTGCCAGAACCACAGCCCAGCACGACCTGCATTGCAGCTCCAAAGACAAAGGCCCCGAAGATCATCGCGACCCCCACCGGAGCTGTGGCTCCTGTCAATTCACCCGCTGCGATGTCCAAGAGCAGCAGGCTTGGTAGAGTTGCCAGCCCAAGGGCTAGTAGTTGTGCCTGAATGCCTTGGGTGTTGCGCTCCAAGATCGCTCTTCGCCAAGGACCAGCAAAACCAAAACCCAGGCCTTCCAAGGTAATGCCAAAGCCTAGCCCGATAGCCAGCAGAATTCCTTGTCGTATTCCAGCATAGATGGCCAGCAGCAGAATCAGCAGGACCATCCCGAAACTCAGCAAGATACGAAGTCGCCTTTGTCCTGCAGGGTTCGCAGACCCATCAGTGGTTGCCGTTGTGGAACTCATCAGAATCGTCAGCTCAGAAAGTGTTCGTAAACCACTGCTTGGTATTGAGCCAAGCCCACTTCAAGCGCCCTGGTACGTTATCCATTGGCAGACCAGCAGCAGACCACTCAACCATTGACTCTGGGTAGAGCTTGACGCCTTCCTGCCCAACCACTTCACTCAGCACGAACCAGTTGGTTGCTGCCCAGTGCCCGGTATTGCAAAAGGAAACAGTCACTTGCGCTTGATTCAAGCCATGTTGCTGCACCAGTGTCTGCAGTTGTTCTGGAGCTTCCAACAGCGGTCCTCCGGAGCGAAACCATTGCTTGTTGTCAAAGTCATCGGCTCCAGAAATTGTTCCTGGCTTTGCTGCGGCACCGTGCCACTTTTCTCCAAGAAAGAACGCTTCTGGGCGAGCGTCGAGTAACTTGGTGTTCGAGCGATTGAGTTGCTGTTCCACATCATTGGTTGAAGCTAGCCAGTCAGCTTGAATCATAGCTGGATAACTGCTGGGACTCACTTTCGTTACCTCTTTGGAGATAGTTAATCCTGCCTGTTTCCACGCAGTGAATCCACCATCCACCACTGCCAATTGCTGAAGGCCGGCTGTCTTCAGGGTCCAGTAAACCCGAGCTGCTGCGCCGAAGTCACTATAGGAATCGCCTTTGTGTAGGACTACCGTCGGGGTGTCTGCTGTCAGACCGAGGCCTTGAACGAGGGTAGTTAATTGGCTTTGAGAAAGGAATTTACCAGGATTCTCAGCAGGCCCCCGCCAATTTCCATAGGGTGAAGAGAGTGCACCAGGGATATGACCAGCATTGTAGGAACTATCTGGATCAGGTGCATTTGGCGGACGGATGTCAATGATGGTGACAGTTTCTGAGTAAGCTTGGAGTATTTGATTTAACTCATTGGCTGAGAGCAACGGCTTCCAGCCGGAGACCGAATTAGCAAAAGTGAAGCTACTAGCTAGAACCAGCAGTAGAGTAGAGAAAAGAGAGCGTATGTTCATGTTGGTTCTCAGTGAAAAAATCAAAAATAGACCAATTGATTATAGAAAAATTATGCATGGTTTGTAGGTAGATAGCCATCAGCCTCCAAGACCTCTTTGAGAAGCCTGCTGAGACTGAATTTCCCTGACGCATTGATAGAGATTTTCTAACTTGGAGTCATGAATTTGAGCTTTGTGAAGGTACTGAATCGTTTGCTTTAGGTACTCAACACATGGACCCCGTTTTCCTTTGGCTTCCAGAATTCGTTTTCCTTTGGCTTCCACCTGCATTGTGGGGCAGACGTATTTGGGATGATCCAGTCTGACGACGAAGGCAATCGCTTCCAAGCTCCCTATCGCTGATTCAACACGAACCCATTGTGGTTCATAGGCCTCCGTGATCATCTCCCTTTCCCAAATTTGGACCAGTTGGGTGTCCTTCAACTCCGGAGGAATCTGCAATGCCCGACCAATACAGGACCTACCTGGTTCAAGTCCGAGGACTAATCCTGGAAATTCCTTGGTTCCTCGATGCTCCGTGCTCCAAAGACAAAAACTCCGATGGAATCCTTGAATTGTAGCCAGAATTGATTGATCAAAGAAAATTTCTGGATTCCACATCAAGGACCCATAGGCAAAAATCCAGATTTCCTGGTCAGGAGGTCGTTGATTCAGAATGCTTTGGAGGGAGAAATTCACTGGAGTCACCACAAAAATTTATGAATAAGATAGGTTTTTCAGCATTGTCGATTAGGTGTCGTTTGAGCAAAATTTTTACTTTTGAAGGATATCTTAACTCCTGCTGAGTTGTCACTTTCATTGGCTGAAAAAAACTTTGCAGGAGTCTCCTTTTCGAGTGTTCAGTTGAACTTGGATACGAGCCATTGCTTGGTAGACAACCAGGCCCACTCCAGGCGATTGGGAACATTATCCATTGGCAGATTGGCGGTGGACCATTCAACTAATGATTCGGGATATAGTTTAACATTCTGCTTACCAGCGATTTCACTGAGCACAAACCAGTTGGTAGCAGCCCAGTGTCCTGTATTGCAGAAGGAAACAGTGATTTCAGCCTGGCCGAGCTTATTCTCCTGCACCAGATTCTGCAGTCGTTCCGGGGATTCGAGCAAGAGACCACCGGAGTGAAACCAGCGCTCGTTATCAAAAGCCACTGCTCCAGCGATGGTTCCAGGTTTGCTGGCGGCTGGATGCCAACTCAGGCCTTCGAAAAAGGAGTCGGGTCGGGCATCCAGTACTTGGACTCCAGGCTTGTTGAGGTAGGCTTCGACTTCAGCTGTCTGTGCCAGCCAGTGAGGTTGGATTTGGGCAGGAAAGTCACTTGGCAGTGAAGTTTCCAACTCCATCGAGATCGGTAGGCCCGCCTGTTTCCAGGCCTGGAAACCACCATTGAGGATTGCCAGGTTGGCCAATCCAGCGGTCTTGAGAGACCAGTAGACACGAGCTGCTGCGCCAAAGTCACTGTAGGAATCCCCACGGTGTACTACGACGACAGGGGTATCAACATCCGCCCCAAGTGCCTGGACGAGCCAGGTCAGCTTATCCTGGGTGATGAACTTGCCAGGATTGTCGGGTTGCCCGCGCCAAGTCGCATAGGGAGAAGAGGTCGCACCGGGGATGTGCCCAGCATTGTAGGAGGCGTCCGGTTCCTTGGCATCTAAGGCCCGGATGTCAACGACAGTTGCAGCAAAGGGATCTTCTTCGAGAAGTTCATGCAACTCGTCTACGGAGAGGAGAGGCTTCCAGTGGGAAAGTTCACTGGCAAAAGTCACATTGGCAATCAAGGTGAGCAGTCCGATGAGTAAAAGATGCAGTTTCATCAGTTTTCTCCTGGAGAGAAGTTGGCAAAGCAGGGCAAAAAGATGGCCCAGAACATTAGCAAATGTGGGGAAGCTTTCCCCAGTGGGGAACGTTCTCGGTCAACGGAAACAACAGGCGAGGAGCGTTTTGGAGAGGAACCTGCGGGAGGCTCTAGAGCAAACGCACTCGCGAAAAATTCAGTGAGTGATCAGAATCGGGAAACGAATCAGGAATGCGTGAACAGGGTGTTCAGCAACAGCAGGTAGGGCAGCAACAGCAGGGAGTGACAGAGGCAACAACGGCAGCAGTCTGGGAAAGTCTCGAACGCCTGGAGTGGGAAAGCGGTATATGGAGTAGAGAGTTCATCTTTCTATCTGATTTGAAAAAGTTTTTGGAGAAATTGGCGCTGGGGCCAAGGATGCGGCTAGGCCGCTGTGAAGAGGACCTGTATCAACAACAGGTCAAACGACAACAACAATCGGCCGGGGTACCGAATCGAATGTCTTTGCATGAGAAAGGCATTGCTGTTGTCCAAGAAGAAGGAATTTTAGAAAAAGAAATGTGATCATCTCGGAGGCCGAGCACAAAGGCAAGTATTTTTTGCAGGTGCTAGAATACTTAGGGCAATGTGTCCTCGGTTATCGGCTTTTTTCACCAATCTTTCTCAGGTGTTGAGAATGGTTTGATCTTCTACTGACTATTGTCGAAGATTAGAAGAAATCTGATCTTTCTTCTCAACCACACATGCTTTGAAGGACACATGCCTTACGATGCCGCTGATAAGCGTTACGAATCTGCTCACTATCGTCGCTGTGGGAAATCTGGACTACACTTGCCCGAGGTGTCCTTAGGACTCTGGTACAACTTTGGTGGAGTCGATCCTCTGGAAAATATGCGAGAGATGCTCCGACGTTCTTTTGACCTCGGAATTACGCACTTTGATCTTGCCAACAACTATGGTCCCCCTCCTGGTTCAGCTGAAACCAATTTTGGACGAATCTTTGCCGAGGACTTCAAGCCCTATCGTGATGAATTAGTGATCTCCAGTAAAGCTGGCTACTACATGTGGTCTGGGCCCTATGGAGAATGGGGCTCTCGCAAGTACCTGGTGGCAAGCTGCGACCAGAGCCTCAAACGGATGGGACTCGACTATGTAGACATTTTCTACAGCCATCGGCCTGACCCGAATACCCCCTTGGAAGAGACGATGGGAGCGCTGGACTACATCGTTCGTAGCGGACGAGCGCTCTATGCTGGCATCTCAACCTATTCCCCGGAGCAGACACGCGAAGCTTCACGCCTCCTGAGAGAATTGGGAACTCCCTGTTTAATTCATCAGCCACGCTACAACATGTTTGATCGTTGGATTGAAGATGGCCTGCTTGATGTACTCAAGGACGAAGGGATTGGCTGCATTGCGTTCTCACCTCTTTGTCAGGGAATTCTCACCAACAAGTATCTATCTGAAGACTGGAGTGGAACTCGCGCTGACAAACTGAAGAGCGCTTTCCACTGGGGTGATGAAGTGACCCAGAAGCGCCTTGCGCGTGTACGTGAGCTACAGACGATGGCCGATGAACGTGGACAGACGATGGCCCAACTCGCGATCGCCTGGGTATTGCGTCAGCCACAGATGACCTCGGCACTGATTGGTACCAGCAAGGTCTCACAAATCGAAGACGCTGTGGGTGCACTCAGCAACACGCGACTCAGCGAAGAAGAACTATCCAGGATAGAAACTATTCTCAGCTAGTCTGTTGAACGGAGGTACTATGAGGTACCTCATCTGTCTCAATGAAGTTGGCAGCAAGGACTGTCAACGCTTCTGAGGGAGCAGCCATGGGAGAAGCATTACCAACGCTAAAAGATTGGGAAGAACTGGCACGCAAGGAACTGAAGGGTCGGGAGGTATCGGAGTTGGACTGGCACACAGCTGAGGGTATCCGGCTGAAGCCACTCTATACCGCAGCTGATCTGGAAGAACTGGAGATGTCCAATACGCTGCCAGGCTTTTTCCCATTTCTGCGGGGCCCTAAAGCAACGATGTATGCGGGTCGGCCTTGGACCATTCGGCAATATGCAGGTTTCTCGACAGCTGAAGAATCAAATGCCTTCTACCGTAAGAACCTGGCTGCTGGACAAAAAGGACTGAGCGTAGCCTTCGACCTGGCAACCCATCGGGGCTACGATTCAGATCATCCACGGGTCGTCGGGGATGTAGGCAAGGCGGGCGTGGCAATCGACTCCGTCGAGGATATGAAGATCCTCTTCGACCAGATCCCACTGGACGAGATGTCGGTCTCGATGACCATGAATGGGGCGGTGTTGCCTGTTTTGGCAGCCTATGTCGTTGCTGCAGAAGAGCAGGGAGTCTCCCAGGAACGGCTGAGCGGAACCATTCAGAATGACATCCTCAAGGAGTTCATGGTCCGCAACACCTACATCTACCCTCCTACTCCTTCGATGCGGATCATTGGTGATATCATCGCCTACACTAGTGAACACATGCCCCGCTACAATTCGATCAGCATCAGTGGCTATCACATCCAGGAAGCTGGCGCAACGGCTGTACAGGAACTGGCCTTTACGCTAGGGGATGGCCTGGAGTACGTGCGTTCTGCACTGCAACGTGGAATGCCTATCGACCAATTTGCACCACGCCTCTCCTTCTTCTTTGGCATCGGCATGAACTTCTTTATGGAGATCGCCAAGCTACGAGCTGCCCGTTTCCTGTGGGCTGAACTGCTCAAGCCTTTCGCTCCCCAAAAACCCCAGTCAATGATGTTGCGAACCCACTGTCAGACCTCTGGCTGGAGCCTGACCGAGCAGGATCCTTTCAACAACATCGTACGGACCACAATTGAAGCAATGGCAGCCACCTTGGGTGGAACACAGTCACTGCACACTAACTCCTTCGATGAAGCCCTGGGATTACCGACAGAAACTTCAGCCCGGATTGCTCGTAGCACCCAACTGATTCTTCAGGAAGAAGCTGGCATTTCCAACATTGTTGACCCTTTTGGTGGTTCCTACTTCATGGAATCACTGACAAATGCACTCATCCAGGAAGCTCAGCAAACATTGCAGGAAGTCGAGGAACTCGGAGGCATGACCAAGGCTGTTGCCTCTGGGATGCCCAAGCAACGAATTGAAGAAGCAGCAGCTCGTCGGCAGGCTCAGATCGATCAGGGCAGGGAGGTCATTGTTGGTGTGAACAAGTACCGCTTGGAGCAGGAAGAGCGAGTTGAGGTGCGTGACATCGATAACTCCGCAGTACGAGAGGCGCAGATCCACAGGTTGAACCAAGTCCGACAGAATCGGGATAACACGGCTGTGAAGGAAATCCTGAGTCAGTTGCACGAAGCAGCTGCCAGTGATCAGGGCAACCTGTTGGCGCTTTCGATTGAAGCGATCCGTATCCGTGCTACAGTCGGTGAAATCTCAGATGCGATGGAAGAGGCCTGGGGGCGCTACAATGCGCCAATCCGTTCAATTGCTGGGGTGTACGGCAGTGAATATGCCGAAGATTCTGACTTTGCAGACGTACGTGAGGAGATCAATCAATTTGCAGTAGATGAAGGTCGTCGACCAAGAATCATGGTGGCCAAGATGGGTCAGGATGGGCACGATCGTGGAGCTAAAGTGATCTCCACTGCCTTTGCTGATCTAGGTTTTGATGTGGATATCGGGCCACTGTTTCAGACTCCAGAAGAAGTTGTTCGGCAGGCCATCGAAAATGATGTCCACGTGATTGGCATCTCCAGCCAGGCGGCCGGACACAAGACACTTGTACAGCAACTGATGCAGGTGTTGCTTGCAGAGAAGGTGGATGACATGGTTGTAGTGGTTGGGGGCGTCATTCCCCCGCAGGATTATGAGTACCTTTACCAGCAAGGGGTGGCCTGTATCTTTGGACCAGGTACCAAGATTCCACAGGCTGCTCATGAGGTCTTGAGCGCTGTCCGTGAAAAGACAAAGGTCGCTGCGTGAGAATCTCTGACTGATACAGACGATGTTTCGCCAAAGTAAACAAAACTGAACCTGATATGTTTGAGATTCAATAATGGGAACAATCATATTAGAGGCTCAAGTAGAACCAACTCGGTGGATGGAAGTTCACTTGCCTGAAACTATGCCTATAGGAAAAAGAGTCCGTGTGACTATTGAGCCCTTGCATCCCCTCGATTGGGAACTAACGGAAGAAGAGCAACAAGTTTGGGAGGATTTTCCTCAATTTTGTAAAGATCATCCCCTCCGATTGTATCCCGATGAGAACTCGAAGTGAACTTTCTTCTTGATACCAACATTATCAATTATCTTCTATGAGGGGACGGAACCGTTCGAGATCACTTTGATACCGCAGCTGGTAGATTTTTATTGAGCCCTGTTGTCGATTTCGAGATTCGACGCTATCTGCTGCTCAAACAGGCCACTCGCAACCTCTGACAATATGAGGCTTTGGTCGAATCATGGGTCAAGTTAGAGTTGAATCATTCTGACTGGGAACAAGCTGTGGTTTGGTGGGCTGAACTACACAAAAAAGGACATTCGATTGCTGACGCTGACTTACTAATTGCCGTTCATGCCTTTGCAAATCAGGCGACACTGGTTACCAAGAACCTAAGACACTTTGAATACTTGGATCTGATTCTGATCGATTGGACCGTCTAACTACTGCTCACCTGACTCAACGCTCCAAATCTATTTCTTCGAACAAATCCTGAGTTCATGAAGATTCCCTCCCTTTCTGCAATTCGTAATGGTGATCGTCGTGCAATGGCCAAGGCGATCACCCTACTGGAGAGTACACACCCAGAAAAACTTGATCAGGGCCAGGCACTGCTGGAGGAGTTGTTGCCGGGGACCGGCAAGTCCTTGCGAATTGGCATTACTGGGGTTCCAGGTGTGGGTAAGAGCACCTTCATTGAAGCCTTTGGAATGCGACTGATCGAAGCGGGATATCGGGTCGCTGTACTGGCTGTGGATCCAAGTAGCCCAATCACCGGTGGAAGCATCCTGGGAGATAAGACGCGGATGCAACAATTGTCCTCACACCCACAGGCATTTGTACGTCCTTCACCCTCATCCGGAATACTGGGTGGGGTCGCTCGTAAAACTCGGGAGACGATGTTGCTCTGTGAAGCAGCGGGCTATGACGTGATTATTGTTGAGACGGTAGGAGTTGGGCAGTCGGAGACCATGGTTGCTTCAATGGCTGATCTCTTCCTGGTGCTGATGCTACCCAATGCTGGAGATGAGTTGCAGGGAATCAAGAAGGGAATTCTGGAGTTGGCGGACCTGATCGTGATCAACAAGGCTGATGGTGATCAGAAGACCTTGGCTCAACGAGCTGTTCGAGAGTATCGAAACGCTCTCCATTTGCTCAAGCCGACCCAGGCTTCGCGGCAGGCAAAGGTGCTTCAGTGTAGTGCCCTGGAACAAACAGGGCTGGTTGAGCTATGGGAGACAATGCAAGACTTCCAAGAGATACTGAAGACCTCGGGAGAGTGGGAAGAGCACCGGAGTCATCAGGCTGTTCGCTGGATGTGGAGTCTGATTGATGAAGAGTTGCACCAAAGTTTTCGAAAGCATTCCCAGATCCAAGCTGATATTCCCAGAGTTGAGAAGGCCATTCGTCAAGGGAAGCAACTACCAACTCGAGCCGCCCGATCTTTATTGGAAGTTTGGCTCTCTGGTAATACCCAAGATAAATAGTCTAGAGGTCATCAAACCTACTGCTGGGATCGCTGATCAAGAATCGCTTGGTGGCTTCTTCTGCTATAAGCGAGGTACTACTTGTGAGAGAGAGCAGAAATTTTGGTGTGTTGCTCAAAAGCGCTGTCGAAATTTACGTTCCAGTTCAGCAGTGGGTAAGGAAAACCAGAGGGGAGACCCGTCAAGGGAGCGGTTGTCGAGATCTAACTGTTCAAATTGGTCTAGTAACAACTGCTGATCGCTTGCGGTAAGCAGTTGCATTTCTGGGAGAGCGGCTTGTGTGGCCAAGACAGTCCAGAGATCCTGCTGAAGTGCGTCTGGGCGACTACGTTTCCCTAAGAGAGCACTGCGGTTGAGCATCTCTCGCAAAAAAGCTTCTGCCCGAGACAAAGCCAGTAGTCTTGGTTGCTGTTGCAGGGCAAAGGTCCTTCCTCCAAAAGGTTCCCAGACAAACCCACCTTGACACATCAAAGCTTCCAATCCTGCCAATAATGTTACCTCCTGAGGTGCCAGGTGCAGCAGCAACGGGGTACTCCGCTCAGAAACTTCAATATTTTCAGCCAGGAAGTCGCTCCGGTAGCGTTCATAGAGTAACCGCTCGTGAACACGCTGGCTGTGAAAGAGTACTAATCCGTCTACATCTGTAGCCAGTAGATAACAACCCAATACTTGCCCATGTGGTTGCCATCGAGTTGGAGTTTCTGGAATAGGCCACAGCTGAAGGTTTTCTATGATAACCGGATCACTCGTGGTTTCAGCTTTAGTAAGAGCTTCTTCTTGCTTTGGTGATGGGGGGGCGGTCGTGGCAACAGGAGAAGCTTCTGGTTTGGAGTCAGTATTTTTGGTAGGTGGGGGAAGGGTTGGATTGTGCTTGGCTCGGGCGAGTCGCTCCTTAGCAACTCGTTGCACAGAGGATTGTTCCTGAACCTGTTGTTGCAGTGGTAGCTCATCTACTAGTGGCAATTCTGTCTGAGGATCCCGTATTGGTCGAGATGTCGTCTTTCCTTCCCGACCAAACAGGCGCAGCTCGGTTTGTTGCTTAAGGCTTCTGCTCAGCTGATCCTGGAGGATTGTATGCACAACCTGGCTGTTGCGTAGTCGAATCTCTGTTTTTGCAGGATGGACATTGACGTCCAACTCACCTGGATCAAGATGCAGCGAAAGGAAGAATGCTGGATGTTGTGATTTGCTTAGGAAGTTGCCATAGCCTTGGTAGATTGCCCGCTGTACTGCTGGACATCGTACAGAGCGGTCATTGACAAACAGGTATTGCCAACGCTTGCTGGTTCGTACTTTCTCTGGGATGGAGAGCCAACCTTGGTAATTTAGGTAATTTTCTCGATGTGAGACTTCCTGAAGGCTATCTCGAAACTCTTCACCAAAGAGTTGAAAGATTCGCTCTTCCAAGCTGTTGGCTGGTCCCAGGTTGAGCAATAGTTGCTGGTTATGAACGAGTTTGAACTGACGTTGGGGGTAGGCCAGTGCCTGATTGGTCAATCCTTGCTGAATGTGCTGTAACTCCGTAGTGGTTGTCTTCAGAAACTTAAGCCGAGCCGGTGTGTTGAAGAACAGCCGCTCGATCTTGATGCGTGTTCCTTGTGGAAATCCTACCTTGCCGATTTCATCCAGCTGTCCCCCCTGCATCAGCAAACGTGTCCCACTCTCCTGATCATCAGGACAGGTCAGCAACTCGAAGTGTGAGACTGCAGCAATTGAAGCCAAAGCTTCTCCACGAAAGCCAAGCGTGCCAATGCGGAACAAGTCTTCATCCGAATAAATCTTACTAGTGGCGTGACGTTCCACGGCAAAGCGAGCATCGGTCTCATTCATTCCGCAGCCGTTGTCGAGCACCTGAATCAGGTCTTTTCCTCCATTCTTGACGGTCACCTGAATCTGGGTAGCTCCAGCGTCCAACGCGTTTTCTACCAACTCCTTGACCACAGAAGCTGGTCGCTCAACCACTTCCCCTGCTGCAATCTTGTTGATCAGCGATTCAGGGAGAATGCGGACTTTCTGATTGAGAAAAGAGGAGGTCATAGCAAACAGTAAGTCAAAAAGAGAGGAAGAAAAACTGCGAGTGGGACAAAGTAGGGAGAGATTTGGGCGAGAGGGAGTCCCGCCCAGGAATAGGGTCAGTCTACCAACACGACGACGCGGGCTTCTCTCAGGAAGTTGAGATTTGCCGCCAGTTGGCGAATGCGAGCTGCGTCCTGATCAGAGAGGACAATGTCCGTCTTGTTTTTGCCAGCGACCCCGACAGCTTTGACTTTCAGGGGATTACCTGCTACTCGGTCGTTAGTTTCAGCTTGTTCCAGATCCTTGACGTAACCGGCCATTCCATGCTTGAGGACAAATTCCTGCTCCACATAGGCCGAACCATAGAGTTCATTCCCGGCTTCATCAAAAACCCGTGGTGACATTGCTGGTTGAGCTTCTGTTCCTCGCGCATCGATGATCAAGCCAGTGTAAACTCGCCCCATATCGATTGGAGCGCTTGATCGGGAATTGGAAGAGAGTTCTACTGGTGGAGCAATTTCCACTGGGATCTGGAAGAGAGCTTGTTGCGGAACCACCTGTTGGAGTCGGGCTTCCATGCGGACACGAACGCTGCCGTCAGAGAAGTAGCGTGGTGCACCAACAGGGCGTAAGCCGTAGATCATACCCTGAACATTGGAGCGGATTTGATCATCGGTCAACATCGCGTCTTGTAGCGTGGTATTTGAACTGACGTTGATTCCTTTGATCATCTCCAGAATATTACGGGCTGCATCCATCCGGGCTGCTCGTTGGGCGCTAGCGTTTTGTTGGGCAGAGGTTCCCGCTTTCTTTGCGGGTACGCCTAGGCCATCGGCAATGACGAGTCCTTGGTTCCAATCGACACAGGCCGAGTTCCCATCTTGCAGACAACGGTCATCTATCGAAACGCCCCAAGCTGTGCTGGCCAGCAACAGTCCAAGGCACGCGCTGATCCATGTCTTCATCTTGTCTCCTGGCTGAAATCGGTAGGTAGCAGCGGCCCAATCCGGCCACTAGGAAAGAGTGGGCGAATGCAGCTTTTGTGCGAATCGCCTATACGTCCTTGATGCTTAGCTGCAGCTTACCCCGTTTGTCAAGACCCATGGCTTTTACTTTGACAGTATCACCTTCACGAACGACGTCCGTGACTGCACGGACACGGCCTTCCGCCAAGTTGGAGATGTGTACCAACCCTTCCGTTCCAGGGAAGACTTCTACAAAAGCTCCGAAGTCAACCACTCGCTTGACAAGCCCATCGTAAACAGTGCCAATTTCCACGGTGCGTGTCAGATCTCGAACAATTTCCAAGGCAGCATCTACGGCCTTGTGATCTCCAGATGCAATGGAGACCAAACCATCGTCAGAGATGTTGATCTTCACCCCAGTTCGCTCGACGATGCTCTTGATCATCTTGCCACCAGGGCCAATGACGATGGAGATCTTGTCGGGTGGAATCTTGTGAGTGATGAAGCGCGGCGCATAGCTGGACAATCCGGCACGAGACTGCTCCAAGGTGTCTCCCATGATCTTGAGAATGTGCAGTCGACCTTCACAAGCTTGTTCCAGTGATGCCTTGACAATCTCACGGGTGAGTCCCTTGATCTTGATGTCCATCTGCAATGCGGTGATGCCTGTGGTAGTACCAACAACCTTGAAGTCCATATCACCCAGGTGGTCTTCATCACCCAGAATATCTGAGAGAATGCTGGTCTGTCCGTCGTCATAGATCAGCCCCATGGCGATACCAGCCGCCGCCGCCTTGAGAGGAATACCTGCATCCATCATTGCAAGAGAGCCGGAACAAACCGTTGCCATTGAGGAAGAACCATTGGACTCGAGTACTTCAGAGACTAGACGAATGGTGTAGGGGAACTCTTCTCTACTTGGAAGTAGATGACTGAGGCCACGCTCAGCAAGGTGCCCATGGCCGATTTCACGGCGCCCAGGCCCTCTAGGAGGTCGGGCTTCGCCAACACAAAAACTTGGGAAATTGTAGTGTAACATGAAATTTCTATAGCTCACCCCATGCAGCGAATCGATGAGTTGCTCATCTTCTTTAGTACCTAGAGTTACTACACCCAGTGCTTGGGTTTCTCCACGTGTGAAGAGCGCAGAGCCGTGGGCTCTTGGTAGAATTCGTACCTCACAATCAATCTGGCGGATATCTTTTGGGCCTCGTCCATCAATGCGAATCTGATCCTTCAGAATACGCTCTCGCATGACCTTTTTCTTGACCGAACTAATCGAACTCTTGGCCTGTCCAATGTTATCATTGCTAGGCTCACTGCCTTCAGGAAAGACCTCAGCAAGTACTTCATCAACAACGGCGTCCAGTCGCTGATAACGCTCCTGCTTCTCTGTGATCTGCAGGGCCTCTACCAATTTGGGCTGGCTGGCTGCAGTTACCTTGGTGTGCAACTCCTCATCAATTTCTGGTACAGCGACTTCACGTTTGGGTTTGCCACAGCGCTGCATCAACTCTTCCTGAATTCGAATGATTGGCTGGACCTGCTCCTGGCCAAACCAGAGGGCGTCAAGCATCACCTCCTCACTCACCTCTTTTGCTTCCCCTTCTACCATCAGGATAGCGTCTTTCGAAGCAGCCATGATGATATTTAACTCACTCTCTTCCAGCTCAGCGGGCGTTGGGTTGACGACAAATTCACCATTGATGCGTCCGACTCGGATGCCTCCAATTGGTTGATAGAAGGGAATGTCTGAAACACAGAGTGCTGCCGAAGCACCAATCATAGCTGCGATATCGGGGGCATTGTCCTGATCGGAGCTGAGCACAGTGGCCATGATCATGGTTTCTGCCAGATAGTTTTCATCGAAGGATGGACGTAGGGGACGATCAATGAGCCGAGAGGTTAGGGTCTCTGACTCGGAGAGGCGGCCTTCACGCTTGAAGAAACCACCGGGAATACGTCCAGCAGCGTAAGCTTTCTCGACGTAGTGAACCGATAGAGGAAAAAAGTCAGCACCAACGCCGCTACCTTTGTTAGCAGTGGCGGCAACTAACACAACAGTGTCACCATAGCGAACCAAGATAGAGCCGTTGGCTTGTTTAGCGAGTTTTCCTGTCTCGAGTGTAAGAGTGGCCTTACCGAAGGCCGTAGATACGGTTTCCATAGATTCTCCTGATTTTTCAATATATTAGGGATCGAAAGAGAGACCAATCGCAGTGCATCATGGGGAAGCAGCCTTGGGACGAACAACCAGACAAAGGTTGGAGAGGGTGTTGCGTTGGAATGATGGCTATTAAGCAGGCAGCGAATGGAATCAAGAATTGCAGGTTGTTTCCTGAGAGGAGATTGGCGGAAGAACGAACCCTTTGTGGGCTCGTTCTAGCAGGTGGCTATTTATCTGCGGATGCCTAGCTTTTGGATAATTTCCTGGTAGCGATCCACATTTTCCGCCTTGAGGTAGTTAAGAAAGTTGCGCCGTCGACCAACTAGGCGCAACAGCCCACGGCGAGAGTGAAAGTCCTTTGGTTGCTGCTTGAAATGCTCAGTCAGATAGACGATTCGGGCTGTCAGCAGGGCAATCTGGACTTCTGTTGAGCCACTGTCGTGCTCATTCTTGCCATAGGTGTGAATCAGTTCATTTTTCTGTTCCTTGGTCAACATGCAGAGATACTCCTCAGATCAATACTTTATTCGGTTGAAAACAGGGGCCTCGCTCTCCCAGATGCAGAGAACCAAGTGCCCAGAGTTCTTGTTCATCACCAGCCTGATACCAGGCTTCAGTGGTATGGTCATTAGGAACGGCTGATCCTGAAGTTAGGCTCAGCGGGACGGTTTGTCCTTGTCGAATACGTTCCCGATCTTCCAGAGGCAAACGCAGCGCAGGGAAGTCACTCAGCACTCTGGAAGAATCCATCCATGGGTTGACTTCCTGAGCCAGTTGCTCAGGAGTTTTGGCTTCCTCGATCACGAATCGAGAGCCACATCGCAGACGGCTCAAGGCAGATAAATGGGCGCCAACACGTAGATCCTGGCCCAATTGCTCAGCTAGTGAGCGAATGTAAGTGCCCTTTGAACAATGCACGGTGATCTCTACTTCTGGTGACGCAAAGCGCTCTAGCCTCAGTTGCTCCAGAAAGACTCGCCGCATCGGTAACTCTGGTGCTTCTCCACGACGGGCCAGTCGATAGGCCGGTGTGCCTTGAAGCTTGACCGCTGAGTGGACTGGGGTCTGTTGATCTTGCCACCCCAAGTGCCTCTGCAGCCACTCGTTCACCATCGTTTCATTCACGGAACTTGGATCCCGTTCAGCCAGTATCTGGCCTTCTGCGTCAAAAGTATCAGTGCGAATGCCAAAACGAACTGTCGCACGATACACCTTGTCCTGTTCGTTGAACAGGGAAATCAATTTGGTCGCCTTGCCCAAGAAAACTGGGAGTACTCCAGTCGCCAATGGGTCCAAAGTGCCCAAGTGCCCAGCTTTTTTTTCCTGAAACTGACGACGGACCCAGCGAATTACATCAAAAGAAGTCCAGCCACGGGGCTTGTCAATGTTCAGAATCCTCAGCACGGTCTGTCTTCTTTACCTTCTGCAGTGCCTGATCGATCTCCATGCTATAGTCAAATCCAGCATCATAGAGAAAGCGTAACTTGGGAGTCAGTCGAGTTTGCAGCACTTTGCCCAGGCAACGGCTGAAGAATCCAGTAGCGTGGTTGAGCGAGGTGACGACTTCTTCTACTTGCTCACTTGGGAAAAAGCTGACGTATACAGTAGCAAAGGAATTGTCTCGGGCGGCTTCAACTCGGCTGATGGTCACCAACCGAAAGCGTGGATCTTTGCTCTCCTGTAACAGGATCTCTGCCAGCTTTCGTTGCAGTAACACATTGTTTGGCTCTGCTGATTTGTTACCACGCATCTAGAGAGTTGCCGCTTCTTCGACTTCGATGAAGGCCTCGATGACATCACCTTGCTGGACATCCTGAAAGTCCAGAACGATTCCACATTCGTAATTCTGAGCGACTTCACGAACATCATCCTTGAAGCGTTTCAAGGAAACAACGTGTCCCTTGTGAATTTCTGTTTCATCGCGCAGGACACGGGCCTTGCAGTTTCGTATAACCTTACCTTCTGTGACTAAACATCCAAAGATATTACCGATACGATTGGCGTTGAAGATCTGATCCACGCGACAACGACCGATCACTTCTTCACGAATCTCTGGAGCAAGCATGCCTTGTAAGGCAGCACGGACATCATCGATAGCGTTGTAAATTACATCATAGAGGCGTAGGTCGACGCCCTCACGAGACAGTGTTTCACGGGCCTTTGCGGCTGCCTGAACATTGAAGGCGATGATGATCGCATCCGAGGCAGATGCCAGCACAACGTCTGTTTCTGTGACGTTGCCAAGACCTGTGTGCAGAAAGCGCACAGAGATCTTTTCATTGCCCAGTTGAGAGAGAGAGTTGCGCAGAGCTTCGACAGAACCTTGAACGTCTGCCTTCAGTAGCAGGTTGAGTTCCAGACTGCCAGCCTCTTCCAGTTGACTGAAAATATTTTCCAGATTCGTCTTCTGCTGCTGAGAAACATTGGCTTCCCGTTGATTTTCCAAACGTTGCTGCACCAGTTGTCGGGCAGTACGTTCATCGTCCATTACGATGAACGTTTCTCCAGTGGTCGGCACGTCGTCAAACCCGGTAATCTCTACAGGAACAGCAGGAGTCGCTTCTTGAATCGGCTGACCGTGATCATTAAACATCGCTCGGACCCGTCCGCAGGTTGTTCCAACCAGGAAGAAATCTCCGATACGCAGTGTTCCTCGCTGGATGAGTACAGTTCCCACCGCTCCCTTGCCACGACTGATCTTGGACTCGACAATGGCTCCACGGGCTGGCCCATCGTAGAAGGCCTTCAACTCCAACACTTCTGCTTGCAAAAGGACCATCTCCAACAAGTTATCGATGCCATCCCCGGTTTTGGCAGAGACTGGAACCATGATCGTGTCTCCACCCAATCCTTCGGCGACGAGATTATGCTCTAGCAACTCTTGCTCAATACGCTGTGGACTGGCATCTGGCTTATCCACTTTGTTGACGGCAACAATTAGAGGAACTTCAGCCGCTCGTGCGTGATTAATCGCTTCAATGGTTTGTGGTTGCACCCGGTCATCAGCAGCGACCACAAGAATCACGATATCCGTAACGTTTGCTCCTCTGGCACGCATGGCCGTGAAGGCTTCGTGACCCGGAGTATCAAGGAAAGTGATGTTGTGATTATTATGGTGAACGTGATAGGCACCAATGTGCTGGGTAATGCCGCCAGCTTCCCCTTCGGTAACTTTCGCTGAACGAATCTTGTCTAGCAGAGAGGTCTTACCATGATCGACATGGCCCATGATGGTAACGATCGGAGCTCGCTCCCGTTCATCAGTGCCATCGGCCACTTCGAAGACCTGCTCTTCAAGATTGGTGGTCTCCTGTTCTACTTCTACATCAAATTCAGCAGCAATCAGCGCGGCAGTTTCTCCTGGAATGCTTTGATTGATGGAAGCCATGACTCCGTTTTCCATCAGGCGCCTTAGGATATCTGTTGCTTTGATTCCGATTAGACTAGCGAGGTCTACAACGGTTATGGCATTGCCAATCTTGATGCTCTTTTTGCGAGGATTAAAGACGTGTTTGGCAATTTCTGTCTGCTCACGAACCCGTTGGCCTCTTCGACGCTCACTCTTACGTTGTTTTCGTCGAGGTTGGTCGTCATCCTCGTTATGGTTGACAACTACAGGCTCGTTGTTTTCTCGTCGCTGTTTTCGTCGAAGGGCTTCACTCTCGGATTCTTCACGGCGATGATGGCGAGCTTTGCTTCCTTTTTTCTCAGACTTTCGCTCTCGCTGCTTCCGTTCTTCTTCCTCTTGTTTTTCTTTATGAGAGGCGGTGGATATACTGTTAGGATCTGCTGAGGGTGGAGAAGGAGGTGGTAGTGGAGCCGCTGCTACAACAGTTCCAGCTTCCAAAGGTGCCGATTCAATCTCAGACACTCCTACCTGTTTTGCAGTCCCTTTTTCTACAGAAGCGTCTGCTGGCTGAGCTTCTACTGTAGTTTCTACAGGAGCTTCTTCAGGTTCACTCGCTTCTTGCTGGGCCTCAACAACGGGTTCGGGTGGAGGTGCCTCTTGCCGGTCACCACCGACTCGAATGATATTTTCTTCTTGTACCTCTTCGGATCGTCGTCGTCGGATACGCCTTGGGCGTTTGCCTCCGATCAGTGTGTCACTGTCAAGTTCGAGAGTCCCCTCTGGATTTGTATCTTCGCGGCGTGTGGAAATGATTTGTGCCGGACTTTCTTTAGCAGGGCGATTCGGTGGTGGACTGGCAGGGCTACCAATCTTCTTACGAATGATCGCAATCTGCTCGTCGGAGAGCGCATTAAAGTTACTGGAAACAGGGATTCCAAGTTTACGGATTCGCTGTAGCAGTTGCTTGGCTGGCAGATTCATCTCTTTGGCCAGCTCAAACACACGCATGTTGGACATAGGATTCTGGACTTCTTGGGGTTTCAGGAGGGTTTCTCCTCAGTAGTTTCCGACGGATCTGCTGTTTGTGCAGATGTGTCCGGTTCTGTGTCAGTTTCGGTTGGTTCAGTAACCGTTGTTGCTACTTCGGGATCTTCTATCGCAGGATCAGCCGATGCAGCTTCTGTTTCAATCTCCTCCCCTAGTGAGTCTTCTGATTTAGTTGCTGCTACATCTTCATTCCTGCGAGCTGCTGCTTCAGCAGCAGGAGTTCCTGCAGCATGCAGGCCGCTGGTAATACCGGTGTAGAGCAGTTCTCGCTCTTCCTTGCCTCGTTCCAATTCACGAGTTAGTTGTTCTTCAATGCTGGGTGCCTCTTCCTCATCGACAGAGATGTTGATCTTGTAGCCAACAAGTCGGGAGGCCAGACGAACATTTTGTCCTTTGCTGCCGATGGCCAGGGAGAGTTGATCCTGCTTGACAATCACGTCAATCTCTCCGGCTTCCTCATCAATTACCAATTCATCAATCACTGCGGGTGCTAGTGCGTTAGTCGTGTAGACAGCCACGTCTTGATTCCAGCGGACGATGTCGATTTTCTCTCCGTAGAGTTCGTCGACGATGTTCTGCACACGGCTACCGCGAATTCCTACGCAGGAGCCAACGGGATCAACGTCTGGATCTGTGCTGTAGACAGAAATCTTGGCACGCTTACCAGGCTCTCGGGCCGCACTGACGATTTTGACAATACCATCATAAATTTCTGGCACTTCCATTTCGAAGAGCTTGATCAGTAGTCCAGGATGAGTCCTAGAAATCGAAAGCTGGGATGGTTTCTGAGGATTATTGTTTACATCCATCAGATAGACCCGAAGGTGGTCTCCGTAGCTGAAGTTCTCTCCGGGAATTTGCTCTCGGCGGAACAGATAGGCGTCAGTCTTGTCCAAAAAGCGCAGCGCAATCCGGCCGTTACTCTCAGAACGCAGTACAGTGCCAGTCAACACTTCGCCAACTCGCTTCTCGAAGGTGCTGACGATCATTTCTCGCTCTGCTTCACGGATGCTACCGAAGATGATACTGCGTGCTGATCGGGCAATCCGATTGAACTCTCGTTCGTCAATCAGGTACTCTACCTCATCACCGATCTGTGCCTCTGGATCGATTTCCTGAACCTCATCTAGTGAGACCTCGTTGTCAGCATCATCGACAATATCTACTACTTCCTTGTACTGGAAGAGTTCGATCTGGCCCGTACGCTTGTTGAAGCTGCCCTCAATGGATTCGTAGGGAAGCTTCCGTTTGGCAGCTTGAACAATGGATTCAACCACCAAGCGGATCATGATGTCACGGTCCAAGGCCTTTTCCTTGGAGACTTCAGTGATGACTTCGAGCAAGTTGTCTCGCAACAGCGACCTCACACAGTGAGAAGTAAAGGAAGTCGGCGCCTGAGGAGGTCAACCGAACAGTACAGGGTCAAGGTGTGCCTGACGAATTTCTTGAAGCGGAATCTCAAGTAGCGGTCCTTGTTCCACCTGCAGCACGATGCCCTGATCATTGATAGTCTGCAGAGTTCCAGTCCAGCGCTTGTGTCCCTGCTGGCTATTGTGCAGCAAGAGCGTGATGCGCTCTCCTAAAAAACGCTGATAGTGCGCCAAGGTACGCAAGGGACGATCCACACCGGGCGTGGAGACTTCTAGTCGATAGGCGCCCCGAATAGGATCCTCATCCTCTAGGATCGGCTCGATGGCTCTATTGACCAGCACGCAGTCATCCAGATTGACTCCCTCCGGGCGATCAATCCAAAGGCAGAGGACTTGTTCCTTGCCTTCTCGTCTCCAGTCTAGTTGCAGGATTTCGTAGCCGAGTTGCTCAAGTGGAGGGGTCAACAGTTGCAGCAGCCGATCGGGCAGACGAGCCATGCGCAGGTATCAGAACAGAACGCTAAATTGATAAACTGAAATAAATACCACAGCTAATCAGAATTGTCGATGGTTTTTCCGTCTAGAACTCAAAGGAGGGTCGAGAGAATCCCCAGTTAGCGTGGTCAGGCTCATGGGTGACCTGCTCATAAAGCTCATCCGGCAGCTCTTCAAGAAAGCGAGAACGTCCGCTGTGACTGGGGCCGTAGTAGTTGGCGCTAATAGCCGGAGCGGTCAGGATTAAGTGTCGCTGGGCACGGGTGAGAGCAACGTAGAACAACCTCCGTTCTTCCTCCAATTGTTCGTTGCTATTCATGCTGCGTTGGTGAGGGAAGAGTCCTTCTGTCAATCCGATCAGAAATACGACTTCCCACTCAAGTCCCTTGGCCTGATGAATCGTGGTCAGGGTTAAGTGTTCCTGATCCTCCCATTCCATCGATTCTCGGTCGCTGACCAGGCTGTTGCCAACAAGCGAGAGTTCATTGAGGAAGGAATCCAGATTTGGATAGTTCCCAGCGAATTCCAGCAGGGATTGCAGGTCAGCCTCACGCTGTGGAGCGTTCTCATAGGTATTGCGTAGAACTTCACAGTAGAAGTTAAGGTAGACGATCTCGAGCATGCGAGACACAGAGGTTTCCGGAACCAGCATTTGTCGAAAACACTCCTGCAGTTGATTCCAGTCTTCTCTTGCCTTGGCTGGAATCAACTTCTGCAGAGCTTCGTTATTCTGACTCAAGCGGACGGCTTGCTGTTCCTGAAAAATGTTATAGATCTTGTGGGCTGTGACGTTCCCAATACTACGTACCTGCTTTAGCACCCGCATCCAGGAGATCTCATCCAGAGGATTGAAGAGTACCTTGACGAAAGACAGTAGATCCTTGACGTGAGCCTGTTCGAAGAACTTGATTCCTGAATGAATCTGGAAGGGGATGCCAGCTCTGGTCAGAGCAACTTGCAGGATGGCCGCTTGGGCATGAGTCCGGTAGAGCACAGCCATCTGATCCAGCGGAATCTCCTGGTCGTGGATCTGCAGGATCAGCTTGAGCAGAACATCGGCTTCTGCCTGTGGATCCCAGACTTGGTGGATCTGAGGGAGTGTCCCATCTGTCAGTTCAGTGAAGAGATTCTTTTCGAACTGCTCTTCGTTGTAATTGATGCTTTCATTCGCCACCTGCAGGATCTGCGGGGTACTGCGGTAGTTCTGTTCCAACCGATAGACCTTCGCTTGGTAATATTCTGGGAAATCAAGAATGTTCCGGAAGTTGGCACCACGCCAGCTGTAGATGGACTGTGCATCATCACCCACTACCATCAGGTTCCGATGAGGACGAGACAGGTAGTCAAGGATCTGAGCCTGAACCCGATTGGTATCTTGGTATTCATCAACCAGCAGATGCTGAATTTGCTGACAGAGTGGCAATTTGTCGTGATGTTGACGCAGCAGGTCCAGCCAGTTTTCCAATAGATCATCAAAATCCATCACCTGATTGCGTCGCTTCTTGGTGCGGTAGCACTTGAGAATTTGGAGCATCGACTCGAGGTGCTGTTCCAGGTAAGTATAGGGACTTCGCAGCAGATAGGCTTCCAGCCCAAAATCTCGTTCAGTATAAGGTCGTTGCTCCAGTAGCACAGCCTCACAGGTCGTATTGAAGGCATTGGAAAAGACATTGCCGAGTACGGAAGCGTTGGGGAAGTGCTTGGAGGGTTTACCCATCACTTCGGCCAAGGCTGCTTTAAGCAGATCCTGTGAATCGCCACTGTCAAGAATGCTGAAGTTGTGTTCATACTGCACTTGGGTGGCGTAGCGGCGTAGGAATCGGCTGGCAACACTGTGGAAAGTGCCGTGTAGTAGTCGAGGTCCACGATCCTGCTCGGGCATGAAGTGTGAGGCCCGATGTGCCATCTCGTTGGCAGCTTTATTGGTGAAAGTCAGCAGTAGGATTGAATTGGCGGGTACTCCATTTCGCAGGAGTTGTCCTACCCGATGAGTAATCACCCGAGTTTTACCACTACCAGCCCCGGCAATCACAAGGGCTGGTCCTTGCTCGTGGAGGACGATCTGGCGCTGAGCTTCATTGAGAGAATCGAGCAGTGGATTGTTCATGCGGACAGTTGTTTATGGATTCAGAGGCGGAGTGTCTTTAGCCTGGTGCCCAAGTTCCTGCAAAAATACGTAGATTGAAAATATACTGGTTCCAGCTAGTGAATCAACTGGGGGATGGCATCGCCTACAGCAACTGCGCTTTAGGATTGCACATTAAAATACATCAGTCTCTCACAACTACAGCCGTTGTGGCAATCTATCACAAAAAATTTAGCAGTGCCCATCACGATGATCTGTGAGGAGATGGTCTCTACCTAGTTGAAATGGGTAGGATTACTTGTGTGCTACAAGCAAAGCTTAGGTTGGGTGAAATCTGTTAAGTTCGGATCCAGTAGTACAGGCGGCCGATGTACTCTCGAATTCCAGATGAGGTCCAGAAGAAGGCTTCTGCATTTGGCAGAAAAGAGAGCCAGTCATAAGGGCGATAGAGAAATTTAAAATCGGTTGGATAGGCCTCATTGACCACCCCTGCCTGGTTAAAAAGTAATTGGGCCCTTGTTAGATGGAAACTGGAGGTTACGAGGATCGCGCTGGAAATTCCGTGGGTCTTGGTCAGCTCAAGAACGGCTGCTGCCTCATCTGCGGTGTTCTCGACGATCTCTGTTAAGAGAATCCGATTGGGATCAACTCCCATTTGGATTGCCAGTGCTTGGAGTCTTTCTCCTTCCGGTGGCAGATCCATCCAGGGAATTTTTCCACGAGTAAAGATGATCGATTCCGCCTTGCCCGCCTCTAGTACCTGAAGTCCTGCAAAGAAGCGATCAGCATCATTCCACTGGGTTACCCACTCTTCTTCTGCTTTGAATCCATCGAGCATCCCACTCAAAACAACCACGGCTTGGTGGTTTTTCAGAGCTTCAACAGACTTGTAGGGATGCTCCGCTTCTAAGCCTTTCCAAATCAGAAAAGAGGTAAGAGGCAAAGAGAAGATCAATAGAAAGACGAGCGCCAATGCGATCCATTTGATTTGACGCCACCACAAGCCGATCAGGAGTAGTAGGCAGACTAATCCGAGTGGAGAAACAATGAGCGGTAGAAACTTGTGGAGATAAATCAACGATGTTTACGTGAAGAAGTGACCAATGGATGCAATGCCTTCGAGGAAGACTGATTGGTAACCATCCTCTCTACGTTTATAGATGGAAGATGGTTCAGGCTGCTGGGTCTTTATCTGACACTTTGTCAACTAAATCAACCAGTTGTGGCAGGTAGAGTTTGAAGCAGGCTCCTCCTGATGTGTTTTCTGCTTCCAGATTTCCTTGCAAGTGAAGAATTGCTAACATTCTGCTCATGTAGAGCCCAAGGCCAGTACCATTACGGTCCATCTTGGTGGTGTAGTAGGGCTCAAAGATTTTTGTGAGACCGCCTTCATTGATTCCTCCCGCGTTGTCTTCCACTTTGATCAAGTAGCCACCACTACCTCGCTCAGAAATCCTGATATTGAGCACTCGGAGAAGCTTGTCCTGGCGATCTTCCAAGGCTTCGATGGCATTTTGGATCAACTCCTTGCAGATGGAACGGATAAAATTCCCATGTTGAGTCGTTATTGTAGTCAACCCTTCGTTGGCAACGACACAGCGGATCGAGGAGGTTTCCAAGCGTTTCTGCACGTCAGCGATTAGGGCCTGGATGATATTCACCAGATCCATTGATTTCCGAGGTCGTCTGACATCAGAAAATACTTGGCGTACCTCGTTGATAGTATTGGAGAGATGCTGAGAAAGTCGCTGAATTTCTTCCAAGTTTTCATTCAGATAGCTATCTCCCTGATTGTTCAATTGATTATGAACTTCCAATTTGGACGCTACAACAGAAATCGTACTCAGTGGTTGTCTCCAGTGGTGCGCCAACAGATTGAGCATTTCTCCCATGGAGGCTAGGCGGTCTTGAATTTTCTGATACTCTTGGCGTTGCCGATCCGTAATGTCCTGAGTGGTTCCAAAGAGGGCAATCACCTCATTCTGGGCATTGAGAAGAGGTGCCACGTGCGCGGAGAACCACTTTGTCTCTCCAGTAGTCTGGTCGA
Organism: SAR324 cluster bacterium; assembly: GCA_029245725.1. Taxonomy (NCBI): domain Bacteria; class Deltaproteobacteria; species SAR324 cluster bacterium. Next base: position 26,016 of record JAQWOT010000018.1, read on the forward strand.
TGGCTCGATAATCAAATTGTACTTCAACCTTCTGAGTAATCACCTTGATGCGTGCATTTTCGGAAATATTCTGATCCTCTGGAATACACATCTTTTCAAGGAACTCTTCATAATAGACGGTTGCACCAATAGGAACTCCATGCAGGTGATACATCTCTTCACTGACCAAAATCTGCATGGTGGCCAGGTCAATAGTCCAGATCCCAGCTTTGGTTAATCGCTGAAGTTGAGCAAAGAGCTCCTGGGGATGTTGAATCCCTTCTACGTTCGGTTTTGCCGACTGGATTTTCTGTAGTATCTGAACAGGATTGTTGGTGGTTTGTGTCATTTCTCCCTAAATGGTCTCTGAATTTCAGCGAGTAAAATCAATTGACTTATTGATCAGTATTTTTGGCAAGCAATAAAAGTTCAAAAATTAAGATTTTTTTTTCAGATGAAATACAGAATATCTAGTTTAGATTGGCTTAACTTAAAGTTTTTTGTGAAAATCAAGTAATAAAATTTGTTATCTTAAGACATACACTTTATTTGGATTAGTTTTTGACATGTAAGGTTTGACTTTCCTGTCATAATTGTTTCATAAAAAACATGTAATCCAATAATTATTGGATTTCTTGGTGAGGCTTTTTATCGAAAAAATTGGGCTTTCCTTCTAAAAATAAAATACGCGAATCAAAAACTATTTGAAAATAGTGAGTACTTGGTAGAACTGCCAGAAAGAAAGCTTAACCTTCAGATATCAGTTGCCCTTAAGGAAAAGCAAATGGTTTGTGGAGATTGTTAAAAATAATCTGATCGTTTGCAAACAAGAAATTCAGTAATTTTGCTAGAGAACAACAAAACTATTTGTAGCATTTTGTGTCAATTGAAAAGAATACTAGCTGTAAGTTCGTGTATTTGTACGACTAAATATGTTATTGTTTGACGACTGCTGAGGTAACCAATAATTCTCTGAAAACAATCTGAATCGGCGAAGGAGGTTTGCTGTGGGAATGGAAATCGAGCGAAAGTTTCTCTTGCTCAATGAAGACTGGAAGGTGGGTGCTACGGGTACTTTTTTACACCAAGGGTATCTGAATCGCCACCCACAGCGCAGCGTTCGAGTACGCGTGAAGGGGCAGCAGGCCTTTATGACGATCAAGGGAATGGTTTCCGAAATCTCACGATTCGAGTACGAGTACCCAATTCCACTGGATGATGCTGAGCACATGCTCAAGGAATTGTGTGAGCCACCAACCCTGGAAAAGACTCGTTATCTAGTGAAGTATGAAGGAATGTGCTGGGAAATTGATGAATTTCACGGAGAAAACGCGGGCTTGGTGGTCGCAGAAATCGAATTGGAAAATGAGGAACAACCCTTTGCAAAGCCACCTTGGCTTGGCGAAGAAGTGAGTCAGGATTCTCGCTACCTGAATATCAACCTCTCTCGACACTCTTATTGCCAATGGTAGCAACTGGCTACTTATTGATTCCTACCCCGTACATGCAGGTCGATCTGCATCTGGGTCTGATCGAGAACAGTCTTCTGTAGGTGCTGGACCATCTCTTTCTTGGCCTGCCGTTGCTCCTGATTACCACGGTAGCGGATTTGTTCCTTGAGCAGCTTGTCGAGATCCAGATCGGACTGAGCCGTATCCTGCTCTTCGTCAAGCCTCCACAGTACACCAAACAAACGAATTTTCATCCGACTTCCTCTTCTACGGCTAGGCCTTGTTCACTGCGTAGTTGGCCACATGCCCCTTGGATATCCTGCCCCTTGGAGATACGTAGGGTTGCAACCACACCTCGATCCAGCAAGTAACGTTGAAAGCGCTGAATCTGCTCCCAATCAGAGCGTTGGTACTCACTGTCTGGTGCAGCATTGAAGGGAATCAGGTTGATCTTGAACTTCACTCCATGCAGTAGGCGGATCAAGGCTTTGGCGTCATCAATTGAATCTGTGATGCCCTTGAGCAGAATGTACTCAAAAGTGATGCGCTTACGGGCCTCAAGTGGGAATTCTTGGCAGACCTGAACCAACTGGGCCAGGTTGTAACGCTTGTTGACAGGCATCAAACGCCCACGAACCGTATCGGAGGAACCATTCAGTGAAATCGCCAGGTTCGCCTTGACTCGTTCCTGACCAAAACGGCGAATCTGAGGCACCAGTCCAGAGGTTGAGACTGTGACACGGCGCTGTGAGAAGTTGAAGCCGTACTCATCAGTGAGAATCTCCAAGGCCGTCATGACCTGATCATAGTTGTGGAAGGGTTCTCCCATTCCCATAAAGACAATGTTGCGGAGTGGTAATCCAGTAGCGTCTCTTCGAGCTTCAACCACTTGCTCCACGATCTCACCAGCGCTCAGATTCCTGATCAGTCCCATTTTGCCTGTCACGCAGAAAGAACAACCCATCGCACAGCCCACCTGAGAGGAAACACACACCGTATGATGATCGTGGTGTGGCATCAGCACAGTCTCGATAGTCTTACCATCTTGCAGGCCAAGGAGGTACTTGCGTGAGTCATCCTGCGAAACTCGTTCTGCAACTCGGGTCAGGCGGGGAAGGTGGAAGTTGTCGATCAGCAATTGACGGGTGGACTTGGCCAGGTTGCTCATTCCGTCCCAGTCACTGACATCTTTTTGGTAGAGCCAGGTGAAGACTTGGTCTGCTCGGAAAGGGCGTTCGTTGTGCTCGGAGAACCAGTCGCGCAGGCGAGCCCGTGTCCAGTCTTTAAGATTGTGAGGGGTCATTGTGAATCAAATACAGACGACTGGAACGGGCGGGAAAGTCCGAAACAGAGGTGGGTAAGATGAAAGTAGTCGGCAATCAACCGGCTTCTTCGAGCACAAACTGATCGTACTCTTCATCGTCCAGCAAGTTGTCTTGCTCGTCCGGTTCGCTGAGTGCTACACGGATCAACCAGCCTTCATCGTAACAATCTTCGTTGATCGTCTCTGGTCGATCAGCAAGCTCTGAATTGATATCAGTTACCTTGCCGGACATAGGCGAGAACAATGAAGAGACAGCTTTGACAGATTCGATAGTGCCAAATTCTTCGCCAGCTTCCAACTCATCACCAACCGAGGGAAGCTCAACATAGACAATGTCTCCCAGCGACTTTTGCGCATGGAAGGTAATACCAATTTCGGCCTGGTTGCCATCTAGCCGAATCCATTCGTGCTCACGCGTATATTTAAGATCTGACGGGGTCTGAGACATTTTCCCTCTTGGGCATCAATTCCACCTTGGAAGCCAGCAGTTACCTGCCATAAACAAATTAGTAACAGATCCTAAACAGAGAAACCGATTTGTCCAGAAAAAAATCAAGTAGAGCGGGAAATCTGATAAAAAGGCAACCTCACAACTTCTGCAGCTAGCCGTCGCTTACGCACCTGTACAAGGAAGGTGCTGCCGATCTCGGACAACTCCGTGGGAACATAAGCCATCCCAATAGGAGCGTTGAGTGTTGGCGAAAGAAGGCCGCTCGTCACGCTGCCAACAGTCTGCTCTTCTTGATTCAGGATCGGGAATCCATGACGGGGAATACCAAATTCCTGCATCTGAAAACCTACCAGCTTGCGCTGTGGATTCTCTTTGGAACGTAGTAGGGCTTCTTTACCAATGAAGTCACCCTTCTCAGGTTTGATGATCCAACCCAGTCCCGCTTCGTATAGGGAAATATCCTGACCTAGTTCGTGCCCATAGAGATGTAGTCCACCTTCCAGGCGCAGACTATCTCGTGCGCTCAGACCACAGGGTTCGATGCCAAAAGAGGCACCGCCTTCCAACAGTTTTGTCCAGATGGCTTCTGCGTGCTGTGGTGACAGATATAACTCAAATCCATCGCTGGCAGTGTAGCCAGTACGGCTCAACAGCACAGGGCAGCCGAGTAATTCTCCTTCCAGAAAGCGATAGTAGCGCAAGTCTCGAACAGGCAAATCACTGATTGATTCAAGCACATCCACAGCGAGAGGGCCCTGCAGCGCGAGTAAAGCGTAGTCACTGCCCACATTGCGTAGGTTGGCACCAAACCGAGAGTTTTGTTCTTGCAACCAATTGAAATCCTGATCCTGGTTGGCTGCATTGACGACCAGCAGGTAGTGTTCTTCGGCCAGATGATAGACGAGCAGATCATCCCAGGCTCCTCCTGTTGGAGTAGTCAGTGCGTTGTAGCGTGCGGCACCAACTGGGATTTTTGAAATGTCGTTGCAGGTCGTGTATTGCAGCAAGTCCGCTGCGCTCGCCCCTTCCACCAGCAGTTCTCCCATGTGGCTGACGTCAAAAAGTCCCACAGCTTCTCGAACCGCTTGATGCTCCTGCTTATCACTCTGATAGCGCACTGGCAAATGCCAGCCACCAAAGTCGGTCATGAAGGCACCGGATTGCAGATGCCAGTCATGTAGTGGGGTCTTATTTAAGGTAGTCGAACTCATGGTTTGATCTCTCTTGAAGTGGAAACGAAGTAGCAGAAAGAGTCTATTCTCGGTGAGCACCAGCCATTGGTTTCGGTTCGTAGTGGCGCATTGTGTAGGCCAGCGTTTGCCCAAGGGCTTTACGGCTGAAACCTGGAGGCACCAGCTGTGAAACGGAGCCGAGCCGTAGCGCCTCTTCTGGGTTGAGCAGCTGCTCTTCGTAGCGTGTGGTTAGTCCGGCAAGAGCTTGATCACGAATGGCTGCTGCTTCCAAGTTAGACATTCCAGCTGCCACGTTCTGCTCATATTGCTGATGGATATTTCGGAAATCATCCTTATAAATATACTGCCGTCCAGCCGGTCCCATTACGGCGATACGCGCAGTTGGTAGAGAGAAGACAAAGTCTGCACCAATGTGGTAGCTGTTCCAGGCACAATAGGCACCACCAAAGGCGTTGCGTACAATCAGCGTCAGCCGTGGAACCCGCAGGTCAATGATGGCGTCCATCATCTCACGACCAGCTTGCACAATTCCCAAAGTTTCCTGCTCAGATCCTGGTGCAAATCCCGTAACATCCATCAGGAAGACAGTGGGGATGTTGTAGAGATTACAGAAGCGCACGAACTTGGCGACCTTGCGCGAAGCATGAACATCAATATTGCCGGAGTTGAAAGCGCTATTGTTGCAGATAAATCCAGCAACATGTCCACCCAGACGAGCAAAGGCTGTGATCACTTGTCGGGCTCGGGAAGGTTGAATTTCGAAATAGTCCCCGTGGTCTACAATTTGTTGCAGAAAAAGTCGCATATCCAGTTGGGTGTTAAAGCCCGTTACTGGGTTGGAAAAAGTTTTTTCGAGCAGAACTTCTTCCTCTTCCACCTTCTCATCGAGTGAACCGAAAGAGTTGCTAAATTGGGAAAGTGAGTGATTGTTATCGGGCAGATAACTGAGCAATCGCAAAGACAGTCGCAAGGTGTCCAACTCATCTGGGGCTTCCAGGTCAACGACTCCGCTCTGAGTATGTACCTTAGGGCCACCTAGATCATCTGGCGCGATGTCTTCTCCGAGTGCTTCACGCACAACGTTGGGGCCCGTGAGGCCAAAAAATGTCTGCTGAGGCTGAATCAGGAAAGAACCTTGTCGAGGTAAGTAGGCGCCACCACCGGCATTGTAGCCAAACATCAGCATGATGGAGGGAACAATTCCGCTGATTCGACGCATGGCCGCGAAGGCTTCTGAATACCCATCCAGCCCACCCACACCAGCTGGCACAAAGGCTCCTGCCGAGTCGTTCATGCCAATCAACGGCATTCCATGCTCGGCAGCCATCAGAATTTGACGGGCAATCTTGGCACCGTTAGTGGCGTCCATCGAACCTGCACGAACAGTGAAATCATGACCATAGAAGGCGACATCACGTCCCTGGATGTTAAGAATTCCTGTGACGATTGAAGCTCCATCGAGTTGAGGGCCCCAATTCTGAAAAGTAATGTGGGGTTCCTGTTCAGTCAGGACCCGGATACGCTCCCAGACCGTCATCCGATCCTTGCTATGCTGTGTCCGAATCCGGTCTGGTCCACCTCCTCGACGAGGTAATTCGATCAACTCCTGACCACGTTGTACCATCCGAGCATAGGTCGAGACGGAAGCATCTGACTCGGTTTGTTTTGTCGCAAAGGGGTTGTCCAGACGGTAGCGTTCCAAGATCATTCTCCGGGCAGGAAAGCAAATGAAGGGCAGTTGTCAACCTGTGATTTCTACTGAGCCTTGTGCCTTAGGGCAAGCCAAAAGCCAGGCACTAGCTCCGGCTCCATCGGGCAAGTGCCAGGATCAGAACTAGGAATAGTAGGCAGTTGCCCCACGCTGCCAGAAAAGGTGGTAAGGCCCCTGCGTGACCGACTGCCAGAAAGATTTGGTTGAGAATCCAGGAGATGATGCCAAGAAACACAGCGATTGCTAGGGACTCAGCTGCCTTGCTCTGGCGATGATGAGTTGCTGCCAACAGGGCGCCCAAGGCAACCATCAGGAAAAGTTGGGCTGGGTAGGCTAGTTTCTGAAACAATTCAACCCAGTGGCTCGTAGTGTCCAAGCCTTCCTGTTGTCGTTGTTCAATATCTTGCCAGAGTTCTAGCACTGGAAGATAGTGTGGATCTCTGCGCGGCTGAAAGGAGAGCAGTGGTAGGTCACTGGTGGATAGTTGTCGTGATTCCTGTTCTTCCAATCGCATTCCTGATTCATCGAATTGCCGTTCAGCAACAGCTTGTAGTTCCCAGCCTTCCGGTTTTCGTTGCGCTTTGTTGGCCTGTAAGGATTCCTGAAGTAGATGCCGGGGCTCTCGTAGCCAAGAGAAGCGAGCCAATTGCTCAACCTCACCGTCAGGTTGACGTGGACCAAAATATACAATAGCTTGATCACCGTCTAGCTTCCACTGTGCCGGCAAACCGGTAGCCACTCCTGCATTACCCCAGTGTTTCTGCATCCAGGGCTGAGCATAATTCTGCAATAAATAACCAGCGATCGCTATACCACAGGCAGTAATCAGGAAGGGCCGAATTAACTGCCAGGAGCCAGCCCCGACCGCTCGCATAGCAATCACTTCTGAGGTTCGACTGAGTGTGCTGAACGCTGTAATGGTTGCGAGTAGCACCGTTACAGGAGTGGTCAATTCCAGCAACAAGGGCAGCAACAGAGCTGTCTGACGTAGGAATGCTAAAAAGCTGGACCAGCTGTCAAAGGCTTGATTGAGATCGTTGACTAGGTTGCCCAGTGAGGTGATGGCTACGAAAGCCAACAGGAAGAGAGCGAAAAAACGCAGGAACTCAAGGGCAAGGTATCGTGAAAGAATGGAAAACATGAAAGTGCAGCAGTTTTTGCCTACTCTGAGAGATTAATCATTGCAGATTGTCCGCAGCCAGCAGATCATCCTTGGTTGTTGGAACTGATCCTGAGAAGATAGACCTGCCTTCGTTAGAAATCCACGGTTTTTGGGAGTGCTCTTGTCAGAAGGCATAGTACTGGAAAAACCGAGGAAGATCAGCTAGTCTTCGTCTCTTCCAAGCTGATTCATAGGCAATTGGAAGGCCATTTGTACCTGGAAACGCCCTAAGGAAACGAGATGTCAAATTCAGTCCTGGTCTTTGAAGAAAATAAGGCAATACAAGGACTGATTGCCTCGACGATCAGTGATCAGGTCGAGCTTTGGCAGGAGAGTCGCCCTGATGCCTTCCTGCAGTTGGCAGATCGTTATTCTCCCAGCCTGATCTTCATCAGCAACGCTGACCAGCAGCAAGACTACGCCCTTTGTCGGCAACTGCAGCAGCACCCGTCTCTGAGTCAGGTGCCCAAGGTGTTGCTAGTTAACGCCAGAGATGATGTCAACGAGTCTCTGCTGGAGCAATTTGGGCTTCAAGGGATGATTCGCAAGCCTTTCGAGGCAGCAACGTTGCAGGAACACATCCAGCGCTATCTGCCCAGTGTGGAACTGCAGAGTGAACCGTTGGATTCTGCAGAAGAAGTCAATGTCTTTGATGATGAGATGCTTGGTCTGATTCAGGACAATGGCGAGTCAGTGGATGAGACGATGTTCGATGAAGATACTGGTTGGAGCGGCTCTGCAACAGGTGAACTGCCAGAAGAAGATGAACTCGATGAAGAGTCCCCAGTGAGCTTGCCCAATGTGTCTGATCAAGCTGCTGCTCCCAAGCAAATCCACCCTCCTGTGGTGGAAGAGGATTCTGTTCCGGATGTAGATTTTGCAGAGGACATTGCAGAGGAAGAAGATTTGAATGCAGACGAAATAGAGATCGTTCCGTCTGTAGCAGTAGCAGAAGATCTTGGTGCGGAAGAAACAGAAATAGCGTTATCCGCAGAGACTGATTCATCCGATGAAGATGAAGAGATTCAGTCATTGGATGAATTACTCGGTGCAGAGGCTGCGATGGAAGAGCAGCCCGGTCTGGTTCAACACGATGATATGGTCCTGAATGCAAATGAAGGACTGAGTTTGGTCGATCTTGAAGGTGAGATCATGGATTCCGAACAAAATGAGATTGAGGAAACTCTAACAGACGAAGCTGAAACAGATACTGCTGCTGGAGAGGATCTGGATTTAGAAGAATCGGAGGGACCCTTCGCTGATCTGGATTTAGATCTTGATGAGGACGAAGAACTTCTCGACTCTTCAGCAGAGGAGTCTACGGAAGGATTGGGAGATCCTGAAGAAGAGCCTGTCTTCACAGACTCGGATAGTGCTTTTGATATTCCTCCTGCGGCAGAATGGTCTGAAGAGGAAGAACTGGATACAGATGCTTCAGAAGAACTTGAGTCCACAACAAACGATAGCGGATTTGAGATTCCACCGTTGGAGTTGGACGAAGAACAGGATCTAACAATGTTGGCAGAGGAATGGGAGGAACCACTTTCTTCCGTGGAGGGAGATGATGATATGGAGATTCCACCACTGGAAATGAATGAAGAAGAGGAAGAACTGCTGGTTGGTGACTGGCAAGAACCTGCTGAAGTTTCTTCTCAAGAACTTGCTGAAACAAAAGATGTGGCACTTGCTCTGGACGAACTGGAGGAGGACGAAGCTGATTTTGCTCTCTTCGAAGAAATCGATGAAGATGATTGGAAGGAAGCCGCTGTAGCCGCCAAAGCAGCGGTAGAGGCTACTCCAACGGTTGTGCCTGCGGTGTCACCTCCAGTCAAAGATGCTTATCGTGGACCGATTATCACCTCAGCACAGGGGCTGATAATGGAAAACGTTGATATTCATCAAAACGATTTCGATGTTGATTTGGATATCTGGAGCCGAACTCCTGATGTGGATCAGGTTCTGCGCGACGATGTCACTCCCCTTTCGCTGAATGAGAATGATTTTGATCCGGTACTGCCTGCTTTGTCAACGATAGAGGTCATCCAGGGACCCTTGCGTACTCGCTACACTCCGAATGTGCGCGAAATGGACTATTATCTGGCTGCTACCACTCTAGAAGATGAGGAACTAGCAGAAACACTGACGAACAATGATAGTGTGTTGCTCACAGAATCAGGAGAAGCAACGGGTGACGGAGGACTAGCCGCAGTAATAGAAGACTTTGAGGCAACAGCAGCACTGGCTATCGGTGCTGATGATGAAGAATTGGAAGAATTCCGCCTCACTCTGGATGAAGACGATGAGTTGGTGCTAGAGCCCGAAGAGGAAGAGTTTACCCTAGTTGAAGAAGAGCTTCCGGACTCCTCAGCAATAGATCTATCAGTTGAAGAAGAGGAAGATAACTTGTCAGCAGATGAGGTAGAACATCCGGATCTGTTTGCCGAAGCAGACTTGCTTCTGCTGGATGCTGCTGAGGAAACAGATGTGACAGAACCCGAGCCAGCACAGGAAGAAGTCATTAAAGAAGAGACTCCGGTTGTTGAGAAGAAAAAGTGGCGACGCCAGGTCTTTGAGCAAGATCTTGAAGAGTTACAGCCCCCTGCTCCAGTTGTCGAAGAGATTGCTCCTGAAGAAGAAATTGAACTGCCGATTGTTGAGGACGAATTCTTAGCTGCTGCGGAGGTGGATTCTTCAGAAGAAGTTGATGAGGAGGATGAACTGGCAGCAGAGTCAATGCTCAGCGAGCTGGAAGATCTTGATCAGGAGATGGCAGATTTGGAACAGCAAGAGGTTGAATTGATAGAAATACCAGAAGATGGAGCACTGGTTACCTTGGATGACGAGATGTCTGGTGACCTAATGGCTGAAGGTGAGCCAGAGGTTTTGGAAGAAGAGACGTTTGAGGACTGGGGTGATGCAGTAGAGGCTCTGGAAGATGAATCCGATAGTCCACCACCAGTAGAAACTCCTGCCGTTGCTACTTCGACAGCGACCGAAGTTCCAGCAGGCATGGGATCATTAGATACAGTGATTGAGGGTATGATTACACGATCTGTACAGAAAGCTGTCGCAGATGCAATGCCTCAGATCGTTGAGCGGATTGTTCAGGAACTTCGACAGCCCCGTCCATGAAATGGCCCGTCCCATTGTTCAGGATTATGAAGCGATCCAACTGAGCCAAGCTATCACCGATCGTAAGCAATTACGATTGGTGTTCTTGGATGGAGATACCCTTGTCGAGACAGTCCGCTGGCACACTCCAGCCTGGATTGGTCTGCGTGACGGCAAGGTCATCAACAAGCAGGCCCTCAAGTTCTGGGAGCCGCTTGATCCCTAAAGATCCACCTGTTCGTCACATCCCGCACTGAAATCCCAACCAAACCAACATGACACAGGCGTCCACTGTCCAGCGTATGCAGGAGCTCACTGAGTTAATCCATGGGCACAACGTACGCTACTATCTGAGTACTCCCACGATTAGTGATGAGAGTTTCGATGCTCTGGTAAGGGAATTGGCGCAACTGGAGGCCAGCTATCCAGAACTTCGTGATCCTTCCTCTCCCCTGCTGCGTATCACCGCAACTCCACTGAGCACTTTTCCCTCACGTTCCCATCGAATTCCAATGCTCAGCCTGGGCAATGCCTATTCTCTTGAAGAAGTTGTAAATTGGGACACTAGCTTACGACGCCTGCTGGAGGTAGCCCAAGTAGAGTATGTCGGCGAATTGAAGATTGACGGACTGGCGGTATCGCTGATTTATGAACGAGGCCGTCTGGAAGCTGGGGTCACCAGAGGGGATGGCCAAGTTGGGGATGAGGTCACTCCAAACCTGCTGACAATTGCCAATCTGCCATTACAGTTGCCAGAGCCAATCAATCTGGAAGTCCGTGGAGAGGTTTATCTGCCCCATCTCAGTTTTGAAAAACTCAATTCTCGAAGGCAAGCAGAGGGTGAACCTCTCTTCAAAAATCCACGTAACGCAGCTGCAGGCACACTGCGGCTGTTGGATACAGCAGAAGTTCGTCGCCGTCGGTTGCAAATCCTGATTTATGCAGTTGCTCAGGGCTCAAATAAAACCTCTCACTATGCCAATCTTCAGTGGCTAGGAGAGCTGGGTTTCCCAATCAATCCAGTGACACGCCTCTTACACGACTGGGATTCAGTCAAGAACTTTCTGGAACATTGGGAGAGTGAGCGTCGTCACCTCGATTACGATGTGGATGGGATTGTGCTGAAAGCGAATTCATTGGAAGACCAGGCAGCTCTTGGAATGACTGCCAAATCTCCACGCTGGGCTGTCGCCTTCAAGTTTACTGCAGAACAAGCAGTTTCCACACTGCGTGAGATTGAAATCGGGGTAGGCCGAACAGGAGTTCTCACTCCAGTGGCTCTTCTGGATCCAGTGGAATTGAATGGGACGACGGTGTCGCGAGCAACCTTGCATAATTACGATCAGATTGAGCGACTTCAGCTCTGCTTGGGAGATCAGGTGCTGGTGGAGAAAGGGGGAGAAATCATCCCAAAAATCGTGGCTGTGCACCTGCCTGCTCCTGTGAGTGAATCTAGGCCGATTGATCCACCAACAGCCTGTCCAGCCTGTGACAGCCTAGCAATTCAGTACCCAGGTGAGATCGACTGGCGTTGTCCAAATCCGGAATGTCCCTCACAGCTACAAGAACGGTTACTACACTTTGTCTCTCGCCGAGCAATGGACATTGATGCCGTCGGTCCAGCACTACTGGATCAACTACTGAATCGCCAATTGGTACGGAGTGCTGCGGATCTTTACCGATTACAGATCGAAGACTTGACACCCTTGGAAAGGATGGGACTCAAGTCTGCACAGAATGTGGTGCTAGCCATCGACCAATCAAGACAAAGACCACTCCCTCGCTTTTTGCACGCGCTCGGTATCCCTCATGTGGGTGAAAAGACTGCCCAATTGCTGGCACGCAACTACGGTTCATTGGAGGCTCTTCAACAAGCAGATCAGGAAGAATTTGCAGCAATCCATGAGATTGGCCCAGTGATCGCTGAAAGTGTGGCCCGCTACTTCCGTAGTACAGAAACCAAAGCATTGCTTCAGGAATTCTGGGACGCTGGGGTAAGACCACAGGAACTACAGGTGCAACAGGCTCCTGATTCACTACTAAAAGAAAAAACCGTGGTGCTTACAGGAACGCTCTCGGAGCCAAGAGATGTTTGGCAACAGCGCCTGGAAGACGCAGGAGCCCGGATTTCTGGGAGTGTTTCTAAGAAAACAGATTATGTTTTGGCTGGAGAAAAAGTGGGTTCCAAGCTGGAGAAAGCTAAGAAGTTGAAAGTCCCTGTGATCAGTGAGGATCAGGCTCGGAATTGGTTGAATGGTTCATCCAATAACGAATGATAGCCTTCCTGATAAGTGGGATAGCGCAGCAACAGTCCTGTAGATTGGAGACGCTGATTTGAAATTCTACGCTCGAGGAAGGTGACAGCTGCCTCAGGCTCAGCAAGCAACCCATGATTTTCTGGTGACAAGGCTGCTGGACGTTGTTTCGCACACCACTGAGCAACTCGCAGTGAGGGTAGTGATTGATGATCGACAGCATTAATGCAGGAAGGTAGTTCTGGCTGCAAAATCAGCAGGTGTATCAACCGTGCGAGATCTTCCACATGAATACGGTGAGTAGGCTGGTGTGGAGACATAGGCATTGCTTGGCCATTGCGCAGTCGTTGCCAGAGATTACGTTTGGGGCCGTAGATACCTCCTGGACGAACCACCTGTAAATCGAACGTCTCTCCTAAGAGATCTTCTGTTTGTTTTCGTAGCTCGCCAGAAAGAGAGTCTGGCTCTTCTCTAGTGTCCTCTGTCCAGACTCCTGCTCGTTTAGGATATATTCCTGTTGTTGAAATGTAGAGCAAGCGCGAGCAAGCTGGCCGATGTTCACGCATCCAAGCGGACCACTGCTGTAAGTGATTTCGGTTGGCTTCCAAATCACGGATGGGTGGGATGGTCAAGATGAGCGTTGCCGATTGCACTGGCAGGACTTCCCAGCTAGAAGTCTGAGTCCAGTCAAAGGGTAAGACCGGCAGCGGCTGTTGTGTGAGAATCGCAGGATATGACGAGGTACGGCAGGTCCCCCAGGATTGTGGTGACCAAGGAACCAAACGCGCTAGGGTAGAGCCCAGATAGCCTAAGCCAAGAATACCAACGGTTGGCTCCATCAGATTTAGTGCCGGACAGAATCGAAAGAAGAAGATTGTGCAGAAGCGACTGCACGTGCATAGGATTTGGGCATGTCAGACTGTAGCAAACTAGCTGGCTCCAGATATTCGTAGATTTCCCCGTAGTGCTTGATTTCTGTCGAACTGACCCGTCGCATCAGATGCCAAGGTCGCAGATTGTCTGTATCTTTCAGACCCATTGCTCCAATGATCTCGCAGACACTCTTCTCCAAATTCTTGTGCAGGTTATAGACACGCACTTTCTTGTCTGATGGGTCTAAACCATACATCAGTGTCCGATCTGTCGTCGCAACTCCCACTGGGCAGCGATTCGTGTTGCACTTGAGTGCTTGAATACAACCAAGCGCCATCATCATTGCCCGAGCTGAGTTACAGAGGTCAGCCCCAAGCGCCAGACGCTTGACGATGCCGAAGCCTGACATCACCTTGCCGCTGCTGATGACTCGAATATCCTTACGGAGGTCAAATCCAGTGAGTGCGTTGTGTACAAAGATCAAACCTTCACTCAGAGGGCTACCAATATTGTTAGTAAATTCCAGTGGGGCTGCACCGGTTCCGCCCTCTCCACCATCGACAGTAATGAAATCAGGCTTGATCCCAGTTTCATGCATCGCCTTACAGATGGCCAGAAATTCACGTCGTTTACCCACACAGAGCTTAAAGCCGACCGGCTTGCCCCCTGATTTCTCTCGCAGTAACTGAACAAATTCCATCAATTCCAAGGGAGTTGAGAAAGCTGAATGCCCCGGGGGTGAATTGACGTCCTGCCCCATCGGAACACCACGAATTTCTGCAATTTCCTTGGTTAGTTTAGCTGCAGGTAGAATTCCACCGTGTCCAGGCTTGGCTCCCTGAGAGAGCTTTATCTCAATCATCTTTACCTGGTCCTGAGATGCTTTCTCTGCAAATTTTTCAGCGCTGAAGCTCCCATCATTGTTGCGGCAGGCGAAGTAACCTGTACCAATCTGCCAGATCAGATCACCACCTCCCTGATGATGAAATTTCGAAATCCCCCCTTCTCCGGTGTTATGAGCAAAGTTGCCCATTTTGGCGCCACTGTTGAGAGCCAGTACGGCATTAGCACTCAGAGAACCATAACTCATTGCAGAGACGTTCAGCAGACTGGCCGAGTAGGGCTGTTTACAATCCGGTCCACCCACTGCGACACGCAGATCGGTTTGGTCCAAGTGAGCAGGCTTTAGCGAGTGGTTGACCCACTCATAGCCCACTTCGTAAACATCTTGTTGAGTTCCGAAAGGCACCGTGTCTCGGGCATTTTTGGCACGCTGATAGACTAGGCTTCGTTCCAAACGGTTGAAGGGGCGGCCTCCTGTGTCAGATTCAACAAAGTACTGATAAAGCTCGGGGCGGATTTCTTCCAGCAGGTAGCGCAGGTGGCCAATGATTGGGAAGTTTCGAGGAACAGTTTGTGATTTCTGAAAGACATCACGGAGACCGAGTAGAATGAGTGGTGCACCAATGACTAGAGTCCATAGAATTTCCAGGTAGATCGGAGTAACTGCGGCCAGCATACCGAGATAGAGAATCGTGAGAACATAAAATACCTTCCGTACACTGATAGGTGAATCAGCAATCATGAAAACTCCTTAAGGATGAAAGTTAGTTGCTCAGTTTTGTTTGGTGTGGGAATCTTCATCGAGAACTGCCAGTGCCCGAATCGAGGACGGGAGCGAGAAATAGAAACGAGAGCCTTCGCCCAAGGTGCTCTCAGCCGAGATCTGTCCACCATTCTCACGAACAAGCTCGTCACAAAGAATCAACCCCAGTCCAGTGCCTTTTTCATTGGCGGTGCCAACTGTGGAAAATGAGGTCTCGATCTGAAACAGGTCACTCAGGCGCTGGGAAGCAATCCCAACACCACTGTCTGCGACACAAATGATGATCATCCCATCCTGCTGACTCGCATAGACCTGAATCTTTCCCTGTGCCTGAGTGAACTTGATTGCATTAGAGATCAAGTTCTGCATCACCAAAGAAAGATGGGTACGGTCAGCGTAGACCAGCATCTCAGGATCTAGTGAACAGTCAAAATGGATCTTCTTAGCCAACAGGTTGCCCTGCAGGAGGCTTAGCACCATTTCAACTCGCTCACGCAGCAAAAGTGGCTCTGGTTGATAGCCCATACGACCCGACTGCAACCGGGTCCATTGCATCAGGTTTTCAAGTAGGTTGAGCAAGTTCTGCGCACCTACATGAATGTGGTTTCCGTAAGACCGAATTTCTTCTAGCGTGAAGTCAGAAAGATCACTAGAAAGAATTTCAGCAAAGCCTAAAATCGAATGAAAGGGACTCTTCAGATCGTGGGAGATGATTGAGAAGAATTTATCCTTATTGGCGTTTTGTCTCATCAGCGCCTGCTCAGAATCTACGAGCCGAGCATTGAGTTCCTCCAATTCTTCTGTCCGCTGACGGAGGGTCGCCTCCATCTGCTTTTTTTCGGTGATGTCTGACTGAATTCCAACGTAGTGTGTAGTTTGTCCTCCCTCATCTTTGATAGGGGTAATGGAAAGTTTGTTCCAGAAGGGGCGTCCATCAACGGCATAATTCAGCAACTCGACCGTGCACGAGGTCTTGGTACGAAGCGCCTGGCGGATTGTTTCAATAGTGTTCTGGTTTGTTTCTGGGCCCTGAAGGAAACGGCAGTTGTGACCCAGCACTTGGTCTAGTTCATAGCCAGTAATTTTTAAAAATCCGCTGTTGGCATAGATGATTGGATTTCCATTCTGAGTTGCATCTGTGATTGTAATCCCCTCGTCAGCAGCTGCCATAGCTCGGTTTCGAAGTTGTAGTCCCTGCTCTGTCAGGGCACTTTGTGAAATGTCTTCATGGGTAGCCACCATCCAGGTACGCTCATCGAAACTGAAGTGTGTGAGGGATAGTGAAAACCAGCGTTGTTCCGTATCGCTGTGGCAGGGATACTCTACTTGAAAAGAGTTCCTCTCCCCAGACAGCAATTGCTGGATCGCTTCAGCTACATTTCTCGCATCTTCTGTCTGGGGCCCAATAGCTTCTTGACAGATTCCCAGGTAGTTACATCCTATCCCCCAATTGGGATCTTTGTATTGATTGGCTATGCCGAAGCGCCGCCAAGCATCGTTGACCGCAACAATCACTCCCTGCTCATTGAGGATAGCAAGATGGATAGGAAGGGAATCCAAGGTCTCCTGAAAAAATTTTGTGGAACTACGAAACGGGAGAGCTTTTTCCATGAGGAATTTTGTAGCGTCAGAAGCGCTACCGACGAGCGGATGGCGGAGAGAAGAAGGATTCCTTAGGCGAGATGTTTCTCGACTTGCTGCCGTAATTGACAGGGTGCAATCGGCTTCCGCAAGTATCCTTGTGCTCCGGCCTGCAAAGCGGCCTGCTCACGGCCACTTTCCTGCTCAGCAGAGAGGAACAGTACCGGAGTTTCATGATCGTAGCGACGCAACTCTTCACAGAGTTCTATGCCGGTTCGCCGAGCCAGATTCTGGTCCATCAGAATCAGGTCGGGTTGCGTCTCTGCAACCATGTTGTGAAATTGATCTTCCTGTTGCAAACAGATCAATTTCCAAGTTGGCCTACGAAAGACAGCCTGAACTAAATCCAGACTAGGGCGCTCGTCGTCCAGCGCTAAGATGATTTTAGGTTTAATGAAATTATTCACATTTTGCCAATATAGAAATGTTGGTTAGCGAAGAGCAAACTAATTTTTAGATAAACTTATTGTTTTTTTACTAGGCATATCTAGAAACAGATCAAATTTTCTCTTATTTTTATGAAATTTGGTTTCTACCATGCAGTAGAACCTCCTTCAGCGTTAGAACTCCGACCAATCGCTACATACCCTGTGCCAATTCAGAGTTGGAAGGTGAAGAAGTTCAGATGCTTAATTTATGGGGTTTGGCTCGGTTGAAAAACTGATGTTGGCTAGGGAATGCTAGCTCAAAAAGAACAATAAACTTCTTTACCTAATTTTTTATCATTTTTTAATAAAATAAATTTTCCAAAATAAAATTATCTTGAAAATAAAATTATGAAAATTTTGATAATTGATGATGAACCTTACGTAGAGGCACTGATCAAAGGATGGTTTCGCTCTTCAGGCCATGAATTGAACTTTTTGCAGAGTGGGGCTGCGCTGATGCGTGAGGGAGCCACCTTTGTCAAAAAATATGACGTAGTGATCATTGACAAGCAGTTACCAGAGGTTGACGGGCTCCAAATTGGTAAGCACCTCAAAGAAAACTACCCCGAATTGGTGACGATCATGGTCACAGGCTTTGAAAGTACAGACACACTGGTATCAGCCTTTCGGGACAGTCATTTCGATGACTACATTTCAAAGCCTTTTGATTCGCACAAGCTACAGGACTCGCTTTTACGAGCACAGCGACTGGTCGAAGAGCGTCATGCTCTCACCAGTGAGTACAAACTGAACGAGTCACTACGACTACAGACTATTGAAACTCCAAAACAACTGGTGGGGCAATCGCCCCGTTTTCTGGAGATGATGGCACTGATCAAAAAATTCGCCCCATTAGATGGTCCAATCTTAATTCGTGGGGAGACGGGGACAGGAAAGGAATTGGTAGCTCGTGAGATCTACAAGCGTAGTCGTCGCCAGCACGGCTCCTTCGTGCCCGTGAACTGTGGTGCCATTCCCGCTGAACTCTTCGAGAGTGAGTTGTTTGGTCATGAGAAAGGAGCGTTTACTGGGGCGATTGGCAAAAAGGAAGGCTTGGTCAAATTGGCGGATGGTGGGACCCTTTTTTTAGATGAAATTGGTGATACGCCCAGGGCCTTACAGGTCAAACTTCTACGCATGTTGCAGGAGGGAGAGATCCTCTCGGTTGGCAGTAATCGTCAGCAAAAAGTGAATGTCCGTGTAATCAGTGCGACCAATCAGAAGTTGGAGGATCAGATCAAGGTCAAAGACTTCCGGGAAGATCTACTCTATCGATTAAATGTGTTTACGATTTACCTACCACCACTGAGAGAGCGCCAAGAAGATCTGCCCATGTTGATCCAGCACTTCATTCAGAAGAACAGTACGTTAAATCCGCGTGTGGTTGGGGTGGACCCAAATGCGTTGGAGATGCTGAGTCACTGGCCTTGGGAAGGTAATATCCGTGAATTAGAGAACGTGATCCAGCGTACCTGTGCCTTGGCGGAGTCCGAGCATTTACGCCCAGAAGATTTCAAGGAAATTTACCATGAGTTGGTCAAGGGACACCCAAAGTTTGTGGTTCCCAAAGACAATGGTAACGAAGAAAGTGGTGAAGTCAGCGGTAGCACGGGTAGTCCCTTTACACTGATCAATAGCAATCGAAGCTTCGCCAAGCACAGTGAACAACTCTGGCATGTTTTTCGAGAAAACAATTGGAAGCTTTGGCAACTGGACAATCGTGACGAAGTCCGACAGATTCTGACAGAATGGTTGGAAACAGCGACTTATGTAAAAGTTGGACACTTTGGCAGAATCCAGACTGCTCGTGATCAGGTTCTGCCGGTACGGATCAGCTATCTCAATCCTGAAACTTGCCGAATCGAACAGATTGCCATTAATTTCGGTTTCTACTGCGAAGATTCGCTGGCTGAAGCGCCAGTTTCTGCCAGCTTCGAATTTGCCAGAGAGAATGGTCAGTGCCATCAGATATACCAACCCGTCAAGAAAGGTTTGCCTGACACCTATTTCTTCAACCTATTATATCGCAATCGTCATCGTAACCAGACGATCAGCATTTCACCTCAACACATCATCCGAGCGCTGGTTCTACGGTACGCACAGATGGATACGCCAGTGCGTCCGCTGAAGAAAGTATTTAATAATGTAATGGAATTTCTGATTGATGAAGAGGTTGTTGAGCAATTCCCCTACTTGCCACATGACGGCTTAGAGGCAATGCGAGGTTGCCTTTGTAGCAAGGCCCACGTGTTCTCAGGCTTTTCAAGTCGGCTCAAGGCCAATCCAGATCTCGTAGCCCAGGAAGTGCGCAAGGTCTTCCCAGACTATTCCCTGCCCTTCACGATGCAGCAATCGCTGGCCCAGTGAGCTTGCAAAAACACAGCTGATCAACTGCCACGCCACTATTCCAGTCACTGGGAATTCTGACTTTCCGGGTGACTGGCTCTTCACCGACTTTCTCACCCCGTCTTTGGAGTTTTCATGTACACCGCCTCAATCTTCCTGTTCCGGCGAGACCTGCGTCTATTTGATAATTCTGCATTACGTCAGGCCTTGCAGCGTTCCAGCACCATCTGGCCGATCTTCTGTTTTGATCCTCAACAGGTAGAAGAGCATTCTTATCGAAGTCTGCCTGCTCTGCGTTTCATGTTGGAATCTCTTGCAGATCTGCAGCTTCAATTGGTCGAAACTGGTGGAAGGCTCCTGTTATTCAGAGGGAAGCCTCAGGATTTATTACCAGAGTTGCTTCAACAAAGTGGAGCACAGGCTGTGTTCGTAAATCGAGATTTCACTCCATTTAGTCAGCAACGAGATGCAGATTTGGAGAAAATTGCAAAAAAACAGGGGGTCACTTGGCACAGTGTGGATGATTTGCTGCTGCATCCACCTGAAAACACTCGGAAAGCTGATGGCAATTCCTACACGGTCTTTACTCCGTTTTATCGAAATGCTGCTCACTTGACTGTACCGCTTCCAGAACCGCTCCCAAAGGCACAGTGGGGAACTTCTGTTTTGCCACTTGAGTCTGACAGGGGACAGGACTTGATGTCGTTTCAGATGGAAGCCCATCACCCAGAAACCCCAACAGGTGGTCGCAGTGTGGCGCTGGCAATTCTGGCAAAGGCTTCTCGATTTACAGACTATGGTGAAAAACGAGATTTTCCTGCGATAGCGCAGGGTACAACTCGACTTTCTGCTCATCACAAGTTCGGCACAGTTTCGGTGCGAGAAGTCTTTCACCACCTACTACCCACGTTGGGTAGCTCAGATCATCCTTTGTTACGCCAACTCTACTGGCGGGACTTTTTCACTCAGATTGCTTTTCATTTTCCAAAAGTATTCGGAAACGCTTTTCAATCCAGCTACAACGATCTCCCCTGGTCTACTAACGAGCAACGTTTTGCAGCTTGGTGTGAGGGTCGGACGGGCTTCCCCATTGTCGATGCCGGTATGCGTGAACTGAACAACACTGGCTATATGCACAATCGGGCTCGAATGATCGTAGCGTCTTTTCTGACCAAGGATCTGCACATCGATTGGCGTTGGGGGGAACGTTACTTTGCTCAGCGCCTGGTAGATTATGACCCATGTGTCAACAATGGTAGCTGGCAGTGGGCTGCCTCTACTGGATGCGATGCTCAACCTTACTTCCGGATCTTCAATCCCTGGCTGCAGCAGAAGAGATTTGATGTC
Organism: SAR324 cluster bacterium; assembly: GCA_029245725.1. Classification (NCBI taxonomy): domain Bacteria; class Deltaproteobacteria; species SAR324 cluster bacterium. The sequence continues at coordinate 46,894 of JAQWOT010000018.1, forward strand.
CAGTGTGAATACATTCATCGCTGGATTCCTGAGCTGCGAGGCATTTCTCCAACCCGACTCCATCGTTGGGATAAAGAAGCTGATACCTTGGGAATTCAAGATTATCCTGCTCCGATGGTGGAGCATAGCCAGGTCAGCCAGCAGGCCAAGGAACTTTTTGCGCAACATGCCCGGAGATAGTGTTGCCCACAGCAACAATTCCAACCACTACTCGAATCGGCTATTCTATTGCAGAGACAGGCATCAATGCTGTTGAGACACTACTACGCCTCTACTTGCTGATCTTCTATACAGATGCGGTTGGGCTAGCGCCGGGTTTGGCTGGGTTGGCGGTTGCGCTGGGCCTTTGTTGGGATGCGGTGACTGATCCTCTAATGGGCTACCTCTCTGACCGCTGGTACAGTCATTTGGGAGGCAGGCGTCCTTTTTTACTGCTGGGTGGCTTGCTTCTCGCCATCAGTGTCTATCTTCTCTTTTCCCCACCATCGCTAGAAACTACGACAGCAAAGTTCGCTTATCTGCTAGCAGGGTTTCTCTTTCTCAACACGGCGATGACGATTCTGTCTGTGCCTCACATGGCAATGGCGACAGAGATGACTGTGGAACCAGATGAACGTTCCACCCTGTTTGCAATTCGTTTTGCTTGTGGAAACATTGGGGCAATCCTTGGTGCTGGATTACCAGGATTTTTTGCAAGTGGTGAGAGTTTAGAGCCAACTGATCAACAGCTTGCCATGAATGAAATGAGCATTTGGCTTGCCGTGATTGTGTGCGGTACTGCAGGTTGTGCCTGGGTAGCTACAGCCAAGCAACCGATGCATCGTGTAGCCACTCACGTTGAATTGAAGCAGAGTCTGATTCAGTTATGGCGTAACCCAACTTTCCGACCGTTATTGTTGGCCTATATCGTGGCTACCTTTGGGGTGGCCATCAATGGTGCCCTGGCACTTTACTATTACCGCTATCGGTTGTTGTTGGAAGAGCATGAAGTTCAGCTCATTCTAGTAGTCTTCATGCTGGTACTGACCCTCTCTTTAGTAGGTTGGGTGCTACTTTCCAGAAAGCTGGGAAAACTACGACCCCTCCTGCTAGGAGTCTCACTGCTGGGCTTTTTCAGCTGTGTGACCTATCCTTTCTTTCCACCAGGTAATCTCTGGGTACCTTTGTTGGTGGGAGGTGTGCTGTTGGGTAGCTGTGTGGGATCAGTGGTATTGCTAGACTCCTTGCTGACAGATGTGATTGACTATGACCAGGTCCGTACCGGTGTACTCCGATCAGGAGTCTACTTTGGAGTGTGGCGACTAGGCGCCAAAACTGCACGTGCCCTCGCTGTCGCAGGCGCTGGTTTGTTGTTGGAAGTAATTGGGTTTGTGCCCAACACCGTACAGTCGGCAGAAGTGTCGGAAGCACTGGCTTGGCTATTTGGTCCGGGAGTTGGGGTGTTTCTCGTATTGGCAGCCTTGCTGCTGTGGCCATATCGTTTTGATGACGCTAAACAACGTCAGGTTCGGCGGATTTTGCAACGCAAAGAGCTACTTGCAGCAAAAGTGTCGCAGGTGTAGATTGTTCCAAATTGATCAAATTCTGCTAACTCACTACCATCTCTGATTGCAACAAATCAGTTCCTTTCTCAACGCATTGAGCAAACTCACATGTCTTGGAAACGTTGGTTTCTAACTGGATGTCTTGGACTTCTTGCAGGGTTTACAAACGCACAGACGGATCGCCCCAGCGCCCTGTTGACCCTGCACAGCAATCACCCCGTCCCTAGTTTGCAGGAACAGACTTGGCTGTTAGAACTACAGCGCCTGCTGCAGAGCCGCTATTATCTCTGGGTCGCGGCAGAGACTCCTGTTTTGACAAGTGCTCCGATGAAGACAGCAGCCAGCTTTGGTTTCCACATGCAGCCACAGGCTGAGGAGATGCGGTTAGAAATATCCCGTAATCTTGCTGATGTGTTAGTCCAGTATGTAGTATTTTGTCCGGAACCCTGCGCTGGTGCTGGTCGAACAGAAGCTCTGAGGACTCTACTCGCCTTTGTAGAACCAAATGCGAGTGAACTGTGGGCTGCGTTACTACCACCTATCCCCGAATGGAAAGGAATTACTCCACAGCGAAACACCGTAATTTCTTCAGTTGCTCGTTCCAATCCTGAGAGAAAGCCAGCAGTCCAACGCCAGAAGAGTTCCACACAAAAGCAGTCCATTGAGGTGGCACCTGCAGATCAATCAGCAACTTTGGAGGAGAAACTAGTAGCTCGTGCGGATGACCGTCTGCCAGCCAACTCAGCAAAAAAAAAGGCTACAACTCCAACTGCCAAGGCCAAGCCACCTGCCAAGAAAAAGATGTCCCGTAAGGCTGCTAAGCA
>JAQWOT010000019.1 GCA_029245725.1 SAR324 cluster bacterium
GTGGCGCCGTTTTGGGAGATCGCCTAGAAGTGCAAACACAACCCACCCTGACCAGCCCCTATCGTGTTCAATTTCTACAAAACATTATACGCTCCTCTAATCAACAACTTCTTGTCAAAGCAGTGATTGAGTTGGTTTGCATCAGGCAGGAAAAACCAGTCCCGGTACCCGATTGGATCCAGGAGCACCTGCCAACATCTGATTGATTTATCCTGCAAAGTGACTTTCTCTTTCTAAGATCGTTTGTTATAATATTAAGTTTACTTCTTTTGTCGCAATGCCGACTCACCATCAGCTTATTTTCATTATAGATTTTAAGGAGAATCCTTGAGCCCAGCCCAATCCACGCCACAACCTGAGGTACATGAGTATCAGGCAGAGATGCAGAAGTTGCTCGATATTCTCGTACACTCACTTTACACCGAGCGAGAGATCTTTTTGAGGGAACTGCTGTCGAATTCTGCAGATGCGTTGAGTAAAGTTCAGTTCCTCGCGCTCACTTCTGCAGACCAACTGCTAAATCCGGATGCATCCCTGCAAATCGAATTATCCTTTGACGAAGACAGGCAAACAATCACTATTGAGGATACTGGTTGTGGGATGACTCGCGAAGAATTGATCGAAAACCTGGGAACCATAGCCAGCTCAGGAACTCTCAAATTTTTGAGGGAGGCTCAACAATCCAAACAAGCAGTCCAGAATCTCATTGGTCAATTTGGGGTCGGTTTCTATGCAGTCTTCATGGTAGCCGATAAGGTGGAGCTAATAACCCGATCTTGGGGTCCCGATAGCCAAGCTTGGTCATGGAATTCCAGTGGGAGTGGTCAGTATGAACTCGCACCTGCTAGCAAGGAAGGGCGTGGAACCAAGATCGTGTTACATCTGAAAGATGAGGCCAAAGAATTCTGTAATGAATATCGACTGAAATCGATCGTCAGCAAATATTCCAATTATGTCCCTCACCCCATCCAACTCAAGGGAGAGACCATCAATAAAGTGACTGCGATTTGGACACAGTCTAAAGAGGAAGTCAGCCAGAAGGACTACGAAGAGTTTTACAAGCAGATTAGCTACGATCATCAGCCTGCCCTGCAGCATCTACACTTGTCGATTGATGCTCCGATTCAGTACTACGCTCTGCTTTACATTCCACAAAAGATCACCAATGAAGTGCTCTATGCACGCGAGGGGAAAGGCTTGGCCCTTTATGCCCAAAAAGTGCTGATCCAACCTCAACATAATGGTCTTCTCCCACCCTACTTACGCTTCGTTCAAGGAGTGGTTGACTCTGAAGATCTCCCCCTCAATGTTTCCAGAGAGAGTGTTCAGCAGAGCGCATTGGTGGAACGAATCAAGAAAAGCCTCACCACACGGCTCTTGAAAGAACTTCAAACACTCGCTGACAATAATTCAGAGTCCTACAACAAGTTCTGGGGGGAATTTGGTGTACTGCTGAAAGAGGGAGTCTCAGCTGATTTCGGTAACCGCCGTAAGCTCATGGACCTGCTACGTTTCAACTCTTCATTGAGTGAAGGAGCTATGGCTGATGTCTCTCTAAAAGACTACGTGAGTCGGATGCGTGATGAGCAAAAAGAGATTTACTATATTGTGGGGCCGTCTAGAGAATCCTTACAACATCATCCGAATCTTGAGTACTTCCGTAAGCAAAGCTTAGAAGTGCTGTTTCTGCATGATCACATCGACGATTTCTTGATGAATGAACTGCGAGATTATGATGGGAAAGCCTTCAAGAGCATCTCCCAGGCAGATATTGATGTACCAGACCCTGTCGAAGACACCTCTCAAATGAGTACAGAGCAGAGAGAAGTTCTGCTCCACAAGATCAAGCAACAGCTTGGCGACCGAATTAAAGATGTGATTGCGTCCAAGAGACTGGTAGATAGCCCTTGCTCCCTTGTCAATCCTCAGGAAAACATGAGCGCTCATATGGAGCGTATGATGAAAATGGTCAATGAGGAATATCAGATCAGCAAACGCAATTTGGAAGTTAATCTGAAACACCCGATCTTGCAGAATTTAGCGAAGCTGACTGAGGAAAATCCCAAATCAGAATTTTTTGGCCAAGCCGTGGAACAGCTCTTCCGTAGTGCAATGCTCGTGGAAGGTCTGTTGGACAATCCCACAGAACTTCTGCCAGATCTCTATAACTTCATGGAAGCTGCGACAGCTCATCAACTGACCTCCTGAAGCAGATCCTCAAATCTGATTACAGAGAGAACGCTTCACTAATTTGTTCTCTCTGACTTACTAACTCTAGCCAACCGAGAAAATGGCTCGAAAGAAAGCCGCCAATGGCAACCAAGCCAACAAAAAAGATCGGATTCTTCTTGTTGATTCGGAAGGAACGGTCATCACGGTAGCTGATCTACCTGATCGCATTCCAATCTTTCCGGTTTATCATCGTCCAATTTTCCCTGGAATTCTGACGATGGTTGGTGCTGACAGTATGGTCAGCCGTTGGATTCGTGATCAAATCCGTGAAGAAAAAATCATCGGCCTCGTGATGGCTAAACCCAACGAAAGTGATGAGGAGGGAGAGCAACGTCAAATCGAGTCTGCTTCTCAACTTCACCGTGTAGGAACAGTTGCGTACGTCCTGCACTGGGTGGAATTGCCAGATGAGAGCTGCCAATTTATGCTGAGCACTCTGAAGCGGTTCAAGGTCCGGAGGTTTTATCCGGATGATCAGCACTACAGTGCTGAAGTAGATTACATCGAAGAAGCACCCCCTGAAATGACAGAGCAGTTGCGTGCCTCTGCAGCTGCCATAGTATCTACCTTGAAGGAACTGATTCCCCATAATCCAACCTTCTCTCAGGAGATGCATCACCTACTTTCCCAGGTCAATCTAGACGAACCCATCAAGCTGACTGATTTGGCTGCCTCGATGACTAACGCTAAAAGCAAGGCCCTGCAAAAAATTCTGGAGACCCTTGATATCCAAGAGCGAATGGAGCAGACTCTGCTGTTGCTGCGGGAGGAATATGACCTGAGTTTGCTGAAAGAGAAGATCAGCCAGAAAATTGATGAGAGGCTCTCCAAGCATCAAAGAGAGTTTTTTCTACGAGAACAACTTCGGGAAATTAAATATGAATTAGGGTTAGAGCAAGATCGCAAACAGATGGAGTTGGATCGTTTTCGAGAACGCTTTTCGGAATTGACACTCACTGAGGAAGCAAAAGAACGGGTGATCCAGGAATTGGGACGCTATGAATTCATTGATGATTCTTCACCTGAATCTCAAATCGTCCATCAATATCTGGACTGGATTGCCTCTTTACCTTGGGGAGTCTACTCGAAAGACAAGCTTGGCATTTCCCAAGCAGAGCGTGTCCTCAACCGAGATCACTACGGTCTGGATGATGTAAAGAAACGCATTCTTGAGTTTATTGCAGTCAGCAAACTTCGAGGTGGAATGCGAGGTGGGATTCTTTGCCTTGTTGGCCCCCCGGGTGTTGGAAAAACATCACTTGGAAAATCAATTGCCTCTGCGCTGGGTCGAGAATTTTATCGCTTCTCCGTTGGCGGGATGAGTGATGAAAATGAATTGAAGGGGCACCGACGAACATACATTGGAGCCATGCCTGGGCGACTGATCCAAGCCTTACGGACTACCAAGACAGTGAATCCAGTGATCATGCTGGACGAATTGGACAAAGCTGGTCGGAGTTTCCGAGGAGACCCCTACTCCGTTCTTTTAGAAATACTCGACCCTGAGCAGAACAAAGAATTCCTCGACCACTATCTTGATCTGCGTTTTGACCTATCAAGCGTACTTTTCGTAGCCACAGCTAACAGCCTAGACACCATTCCACCAGTATTGATTGATCGGATGGAGATTCTGCGATTGTCAGGTTACGTAATCGAAGAAAAATTGAAGATCGCCCAGCGTCATCTGATTCCAAAAATCCTTCCCGATCATGGACTCACTGAAGAAAATCTTGAGCTACCTAAAGAGACACTGAAGCAGTTGACCGTGGAATATGCCCGTGAGGTCGGAGTTCGCAATCTGGAGAAAAAACTTCGGTCCATTACAAGACGTGTGGCAATGCGCGTAGCCAAGGGAGACAAGCAGAAAGTTGTCATCCAGCGTGAGCAGCTTCACAATTTTTTGGGACAGCCTGAGTATCCTGAAGATGCCTACAAGCGCTTGGAATTGCCTGGAGTTGTGCGGGGTCTTGCTTGGACACCAACCGGAGGTTCAACTCTGCCCATTGAATCAATTATGCTCAACGGGAGCTCAGGAGAATTCAAATTGACAGGGCAACTCGGGGATGTGATGAAAGAATCCTCATCAATAGCCCATAGCTACGTACAATCCTTACTGCGTGAAGTTCCGGGCAAGATGCAATTCTTCAAGAAAAACACGATCCACCTGCATGTTCCAGAGGGTGCAACGCCAAAAGATGGCCCTTCCGCTGGAATAGCCATGGCCACCAGCCTACTTTCACTCGCCATCCAACAAGCTGTTCCAGCGTCTATTGCAATGACTGGAGAATTAACCCTCAGCGGACAAGTCCTCCCCATCGGTGGTGTTCGAGAAAAAGTCGTTGGAGCAAAGCTCGCAGGGATCAATACACTGATTTTTCCAGAAGCAAACCGTTCGCAGTTCGAGGAACTTCCTGCACACTTGCGTAAAAATTTGACAATCCATTTCGTCAAACACTTCCGAGAAGTTGCCCTGTTGACACTGGACTACAAACTTTCCTGTTAAACTGTGCTTCCCCTAGCATCGCAATTTTGCTAGAAGACTTATCATTTAACGTGCTCTAGCAACCTGAGGCTCACCTCATAAACCAATTTTGGGTCAATGGCAGACAACTGGTTCCGTGATTCCCACCGTTGGCTGGTCAAAGCCCATCAAACTGTTTCTGACTGGGCAGATGAAGCCGATATCTCTGAGGAATGGTCCAAACGATGGAAGGGCTGGGGAGATGGTTTTCTTGACTGGATGCAGACAGATGCCCCTGCAGCTTTCCGACAACTACTCAGCCAGTCAGACAACCTGAACCAGTGGTATTCTCATGGAAGCCGCTATTTTGATGCTGGCCAAACACTCCTCAGTATTGCAGCTCGGACCTACACATTTCAGAAAATCCGCCTTCCTGTATTAGAGTCCCACGAAATTACTGAAGAAACTCAGTCCCTTCATCAGAAGAATGCTACCGAACTGGCTGAGCTTTGCCGCAGACAAGGTGGTGCTTGGATAAAAGCCGCCCAGTTCCTAAGCTGTCAAGGAGATTGGCTCCCAGATACCTATGTAGATCAACTAGCAGAGCTTCAGGATCAAGCTCCAAGCGTGTCCTGGGGAGAGATCGAAAAACAGCTATTCCAGTGTTATGGTGCCGATTGGAAACTGCGATTCGATGACGTTGAGCCAGTACCGTTAGCAACAGCATCCATTGCGCAAGTTCACCGAGCAAAAACAAGAGGTGGATCTCTTGTCGCACTGAAAATTCAATTGCCGGATGCTTCAGAGAAGATTGAAGCAGACCTGTTGTTTTTCAAGCGCATCGCACCCTTGCTTCAACACTGGGCAGAAGGTTGGAATGTTGAACAGACCGTGGAAGAGCTGAGCAGGAGTATTCGGCAAGAATTAGACTACTACCATGAAGCAGCAAACCTAACAAAATTCCTTGCTCTTTATGAAGCAGAGGAATGGGTGTTTCCAGTACTGATTCCTGATCTCCTGAGTAAAGAAGTATTGGTTATGAGCTTTGTGGAGGGGCAACCTCTTCGGCATTTCCTCAGTGATGTACCCAATGCTGCTGAGCCACTACTTCAATCTTTGGTACGGAGTTTCATCAAGCAAATCTTTGTCACCGGCTTGTTCCACGCAGATCCTCATCCTGGAAATTTCTTTGTAACTCCTCAAGGGAAGTTAGCTCTGCTAGATTTTGGTGCTGTCGGTCAGATGAGGGACTCCGAATGTGAAGCCTACAGAAATATCTTGGTGGCACTTTTCAACCGTCAGCAATCAGAATTTGATTCATTATTGCGCAAGGCTGGATTTGATGTCCCCAACGGTCCATTACTGCTAAAATTACTTTTCGAAAGAGATCCCGCTGAATTTGCAGGGCTGAGCCAGATGGAAACTCATATGCGTATCATGAGAAGGGCAGAGGTAAAAATCCCTGATAATTTTGTACTGATGGGGAGAGTTCTTATTTCGATCGGAGGCCTTCTAAAACAGTATCGGGTGAAAGTTGATCTTCAGGAGTTGGCTATTTATTTGATGAGGGAAGTTGCAAGGAAGGCATCATGAAGGCTCTTGATCAACTGGAAAACCGACTGATCGAACACTGGCAGCGAAAGGAATCTCGGAAGACCTGGCAGGAGTGGATCAAATGGTTGGAACAAATACAGTGTCCTCTGAGAGTGGACCGACCAGAAAAGGTGTCCCCCGGAGATCAATTAAACTATCAGACATTTTTACACTTCTGTGAAACTGCGCTGGCTCGCTTACCCGACTGGGAAAGTAAGCTGACTACCCCAAACTGGGTGGAAGCACATAGTCTTTTTTTGCTCCCAACTGATTGGACTTCATCTAGCCTCACTTCAACAAAATCCACGGCTGGGCAACCTGAACAACATAAGTATCTCACTGAAGAAAATCTAGCTGGCACTCACCAGGCTTTACTGCGCCTTGCAGAGGAAGTCGATAAGGTGAAAAGTCGACTGGAGCAAATTGAGCGACAATCCATCCAGCAGCCTAGGCGTGTTCCGATGCCATCACCTCCACTACCTGGTGGGAGTCCTCTCAAACAGTCACCTCCACAAGTTCCTCCTTCAACACCTTCCACTCCGATGATGAGCCAAACTCTGGAAAATGAGCTACGTTTTCGTCCACCTCCAGAGCTAAAACCTAAGACCTATGTTCCAGAAAGTTTCGATGAAAATAACGCTTTCCCTGCAAGGCCACTGGACGAAGCATATCTTAGTTTCAATGAATGGTGCGATCATCTTTATTCAATTGAGCTGAATGTTCAGGAACTTTCAGAAGAAAACCTTAGAGTCGAAAGCTCCCGACCGATTTCGTTTCTCCAGTTTTCTCATCGTCTGGAGCGAAGGGTTGCTTCCACAGATAGGTTGCATAATCTGCTAGAGACTTTTCGTCTGCACTACAGAACGGGTTTTTCACCAGTACCACCCACGACTAAGATGCCTGGATTAACTCCGGATATACCAGAAATTGAGGAAGATGAGGCATTGGAGTTTACAGAGCAGATCAAAGAAACTTCGACTGGATTCCAACTGCCTCCAGATGATTTATATCAGGATTACAACAGTTGGCTGGAGTGGTTGATTGATCAGAATTTGGATCCTCGCGTTTACAGCAGCCAAGATCTCCAAGTGGAAAGCAGCCATCGAATCTCCTTCCCCCAATTTCGTAGACGGCTGGAAAGAAAATTAGATGATCCAGAGACCTTTCGAAATTTGTTGGGACTCTCAGAACTCTGAAAACCAATGGACTTTGTCCACTAAAAACTTCGACGGAGAACATCACCTATTCCCGTCATTTCCCTTGACAACCATCCATTCGAATGTTAACTATTAGCACTATCAGCTGATGAGTGCTAATAAGCTACTTGAGGGAGCTTTATGTCGAAAACGGTTCAACGGTTGGAGACCAAGGAGTCGATTGACGAACGTACCCAACGAGTCTTGCGCGGGATCATTGAAGGTTACATAACTAGTAACGAACCAGTCGGGTCACGCTCCCTATCAAAGACGCTGGAGATGGGGCTATCCCCTGCGACGATTCGGAACATCATGTCTGATCTCTCAGACATGGGCTTCTTGATGCAGTTGCATACTTCCGCGGGCCGGATCCCCACTGACAAAGCTTATAGGTTTTATGTTGACCAAGTAGTTGTAGCCAACCAACTGACTCGCAAACTCCAGAAAAGGATTCAGGAGGCAACTCAGGAAGGCGGGATGAATCAGGTCGAGGATCTTCTGATCAGTACGACCCGTCTGCTTGCAGGATTAACTCAATTTGTCTGCTTAACCAGTTCTCCAAGAGTTGAGACGAGCATTCTAAGGAGAATAGAGTTTATTCGCCTGAGTTCGCAACAGATTTTGGTTGTTCTGGTAACTCGTAACGGCCAAGTACGGAATAAAATCATTGCAACCACAGAGGATCTGTCGCAGGACTTTCTCAACACAGTCTCAAGTTTCTTGAACGAACAGTTTCACAATCGAAGTCTTCACAAGATTAGACAGCAGATCCTCGAAAGCATGGTAGAAGATAAGGAACGCTACGACCGCTTGTTAGCCCAAGCCGTTCGATTGGGGAAAAAGGCTTTCGAATTAGAGGTTGCTCCGGAGGTTTATATTGAAGGCCAGCACAACCTGATTTTTAGTGAGCGCTTCAAAAATCTGAACAGTGCCCGTGGATTGATGGACGCCTTCGAGCACAAGTCGATGATCATGAATTTGCTCGATTCCACTGTGGAAGCCGATGGCATCCAAATTTACATTGGGATCGAAAATGAGTTGGAGAGCTTCCAAGACTGTACGATGGTCAAGGCTCAGTATAGTGATCAAAACAACGTCCTTGGTACCATCGGAGTGATTGGGCCCACCAACATGGATTACCAAATAGTGATCCCCGTAGTTGATTTTACAGCAAGGATTCTCTCACAAACCATCACCCAACAATCGTCATTCTGTGATTGAAAATAAATGAACAAAGAAAATACTGAACAAGGGAGCAATATTGAAGAACCGCTAGAAAATAGCGACACCTCTATCAACTCAGAAGAATCAGAACCGATTACAGTTGATGAATCATCAGAATCTGATGAGCTAGATACTTACGAGGAAGAAGTTTCTGCAATAGAGAACGAGGCCCTGCTGCAGGTTGCTACTCTGAAAGAAGAACTCCTTCGTCAGCACGCAGAAATGGATAACTTCCGCAAGCGAATGGCTCGGGAGCAAGCTGATCGACTAAAGTATCATCATATGGAATTGATTCGAGAGTTATTACCGGCCGTTGACAGTCTAGAAAGAGCACTCGCTCATTCTCAGCAGCAAGAAGACGCCTCTAACAGCATGATAGAGGGCATTGAAATGGTGAATCGTATGATGCAGGAGAGTCTCAATAAATTCGGTGTGAGCCGCATAGAGCCTCAGGGTGAGCCATTTGATCCCAACTGCCATCAGGCAGTGGGCATGGTGCAAACCGACGAAGTTCCAGAAAATCATGTTCTGGATGTATTCCAAGTTGGCTACTACCTCCATGATCGAGTAGTGAGGCCAGCCATGGTACGCGTCGCTGAAAAACCCTGAATATTTGAAGAACCCCAAAAACTCAAAGGAGTCTGATCTATGGGAAAGGTAATTGGAATTGACCTGGGAACTTCCAACTCTTGTATCGCTGTGATGGAAGGCGGTGATCCCAAGGTAATCCAAAATTCAGAAGGCGTCCGCACCACCCCATCCATGGTTGCCTTCAATGACAGTGGTGAGCGTCTGGTAGGCCAAGTTGCGAAACGACAGGCCATTACGAATCCAAAGCGAACCGTATTCAGCGCCAAGCGATTGATGGGCCAAAAGTTCAACACAGAAGCAGTCAGCCGATTGAAATCTGTGGCTCCCTTTGAGATTACAGGTGGAGCAAATGATCTGGCCTACATAGGCGTTGATGGTAAGAGCTATTCTCCACCTGAAATTTCAGCTTTCGTTCTGCAAAAGATGAAGCAGACTGCTGAAGACTATCTTGGTGAGACGATCACCGACGCAGTCGTTACTGTTCCAGCCTACTTCAATGACAGCCAACGTCAGGCCACAAAAGACGCAGGTAAAATCGCTGGCCTGAACGTACTCAGGATCATCAATGAGCCCACTGCGGCTTCATTGGCTTATGGCCTGGACAAAAAATCAGATGAGAAGATAGCTGTCTTCGACCTTGGCGGAGGGACATTTGATGTTTCTATTCTCGAAATCGGAGACGGAGTTTTTGAAGTCAAATCAACCAACGGAGATACCTTCCTTGGTGGAGACGACTTTGACAACCGATTGATCAACTTCCTGGCTGATGAATTCAAAAAAGAAAACAGCATAGATCTGCGCCAAGACAAAATGGCTCTCCAACGTCTGAAGGAAGCAGCCGAAAAAGCGAAGCATGAGTTATCTTCCAGCACTGAAACGGAAGTTAATCTTCCCTTCATCACTGCAGACCAGAATGGTCCAAAGCACTTGAATTTGAAAATTAGCCGAGCTCGCTTTGAACAAATGGTGGATGATCTGGTCCAGCGATGTCTTGGGCCATGCAGAGACGCACTTAAAGATGCTGGCTGTACCGCCAAGGATATTGATGAGGTGATTCTAGTCGGTGGAATGACGCGAATGCCCAAGATCCAGCAGATCGTGAAGGAATTTTTCGGCAAAGAGCCTCACAAGGGTGTCAACCCAGATGAAGTTGTTGCAATCGGTGCAGCAATCCAAGGTGGAGTACTTAAAGGTGACGTCAAAGATGTTCTATTGTTGGATGTCACACCTCTCTCACTTGGCATTGAGACCCTCGGTGGAGTAATGACCAAGTTGATAGAGCGCAACACCACGATTCCTACCCGCAAGAGCCAAGTCTTTTCAACAGCAGCGGACAACCAACCTGCGGTAAGTATTCACGTGCTGCAAGGTGAGCGCGAAATGGCAGGTGATAACAAGACCCTGGGCCGTTTCGAATTGGTTGGTATCCCAGCGGCTCCAAGAGGAATGCCTCAAATTGAGGTGACCTTTGATATTGATGCCAACGGCATCGTCAATGTCAGTGCCAAAGACCTTGGTACTGGTAAGGAGCAAGCAATCAAGATCACCTCCTCCAGCGGTCTCTCTGACTCAGAAGTAGAACGTATGGTTCAGGAAGCAGAACAATATGCTGATGACGATAAAAATCGTCGTGAATCGGCAGAACTTCGGAATCAAGCTGAGACACTACTCTACAGTACAGAGAAGACGATGGGAGAACTTGGCGATAAGCTCCCAGAAGCAGACAAAGAGAAAATCACCGCTGTCAGTGAGCAACTTCGAAAGAGCTTGGAAGGAGATGATCCTGAGGCTATTCGCAGTGACATCGAGGCACTTACCCAAGCATCCCACAAACTTGCTGAGTTGCTTTACAGTCAATCAGCAGCAAACCCATCTGATTCAGATCAGCCGGGCGATGATCAAAACCAAGGTGGTGGTTCAGGCAGCAAGCAAGAAGACGACAACATTGTTGATGCAGAGTACGAGGAAGTTAAAAAGTAATCTTTTCGCATCCTCAGGAAGGAGGCCCCGTTGGCCAAACGTGATTATTATGAAGTACTAGGGGTCTCCCAAAACGTTAGCCCGGAAGACCTGAAGAAGGCCTACCGAAAAGTGGCCATGAAGTATCACCCAGATCGTAATCCGGGTGATTCAGATGCTGAACTGAAATTCAAAGAAGCAACTGAAGCTTATGAGGTTCTGAGTGATTCTCAGAAGCGTTCTCGCTATGACCAATTCGGCCATGCTGCTGAAGGTATGGGAGATGGTTTTAGCGGTGGCTTCAGTGGCGGTGGTTTCAGCGACATCTTTGGAGATCTCTTCGGAGATATCTTCGGAAATACTGGGGGTCAACGTAGCCGCGGTGAACGTGGTTCGGATCTCCAATACAATATGGAGATTTCTTTCGAGGAAGCCGCATTTGGGCATTCGACTGAAGTGGATATCCCGAGAATGGAAACCTGCGACACATGTGGGGGACTAGGGGCTAAATCAGAATCCGATATAGAAGTCTGTCGGGTCTGTAGCGGGACAGGCCAACAGCGAATCCAGCAGGGCTTCTTTAGTGTCGCAACAACCTGCCGCTCTTGTGGTGGGCAGGGAAAAACTGTTCGCAATCCTTGTGGAACCTGTCGTGGTAAAAAGCGTGTTCCTAAAACAAGGACCATTCGAATCAACATTCCTGCGGGGGTAGATAACAATTCCAGAATCAAACTCTCTGGTGAGGGTGAACATGGGATTGATGGGGGACCTCCGGGAGACCTCTACGTTGTGATTCGTGTGAAGAAACATCCGATCTTCGAACGGGATGGATCTGA